>JANPHZ010000122.1:0-4536 GCA_031424715.1 Frankiaceae bacterium | reverse complement strand
CACTACGGTGCGCCTGTGAGTGACGACGCCGGGGGGCCGGTCGACACCGGCGACACCAGCGACAGAGCGCTGCTCGCCGCCCACGTGGCCGGTGACGTGAGCGCTTTCCCCGACCTCGTACGACGGCACCGCGACCGGCTCTGGGCCGTCGCCCTGCGCACGGCCGGTGATCGGGAGGAGGCCGCCGACGCGCTGCAGGAGGCGCTCGTCAAGGCCTACCGGTCGGCGGCGTCGTATCGCGGGGAAGCCCAGGTCACCACCTGGCTGCACCGCATCGTCGTCAACGCGTGCCTGGACCGGTTGCGCCGGCGCGCCGTCCGGCCGACCGTGCCGCTTCCCGAGTCGATGGACCTGCGCGACCCGCACGACGCGCTCGGTGACCGCGAGACGGCGATGGAGATCGAGGCGGCGCTGGCCGCGCTGCCCGACGACCAGCGCTCGGCATTGGTGCTCGTGGACGTGCACGGGCTGCCGGTGGCCGAGGCGGCCGAGATCCTCGGAGTCCCGGTCGGGACGGTGAAGAGCCGCTGCTCGCGCGGCCGCGCCCGGCTCGCCGTGACCCTCGGCCACCTGCGGAACCGACCGGCGCCCGCCCCCGTCACACCTCCGGCAGCACCCACGACCGAGCCGGGAGGTGAGTGATGAGCGAGGACCACCTCGACCTCGACGCGCTCGCCGACCACGTCGCCGGGGAGGGCCAGCGCGCAGCGCACCTGAGCAGCTGCGCCGGGTGCGCCAGCCGGCTCGACGAGCTCGCCACCGCGCAGGCTCCGGTGACCTCCGCGCTGGCTGCCCTGGCTGCCCCCGCGATCCCGGCCGATGTCGCGGCCCGGCTCGACGCCGCGCTGGCCGACCTGGCGCCCCTGCCTGCCACACCGGTGACGACCCTGCCCGTGCGGCAGGGGTTCCCTCGCTGGTTGGCCGCGGCGGCGGCCGTCGCGGTGGTGGCCGGTGGCATCGGCACGGCCGTCAACGCCCAGCGCGACCGGACGAGCGTGACGGCCGGCAGCGCGGACGCCACTGCCGAGGCCGGGCCCGTGCGCAACGAGACCGGCAACGACTACGCCGACCGAGCCGCCCTCGCGGCCGCGGTGGGTGACCTGCTCGCGGGCACCGCCGTGCCCGCCCCTGCCGCCCTCAGCGCCGAGACCCGGGCTCTGCCCGCGCCCGCGGCCGGCCTGCCCGGCGCGGCTGCCGCGTCCCCCGACACCGCGTCGAAGGACGCCGTCGGAGGGACGAGCGGAGGTCAGGCCGCAGCGGCGGCTCCCGCCGACCCGCTGGCGGGGCTGCGTACCGAGGCCGGGCTGGCCGACTGCCTGCGCGCGGTCCTGCCGCCCGAGGACCCCGACCTGCGCCCGCTCGCCCTCGACTACGGCAGCTACCGCGGTACGCCGGCACTGGTGCTCGTCCTGCCCGGCGCGAGCAGCGACGCGCTGGACGTGTTCGTCGTCGGCGCCGACTGCCGGGCTGACAACGACGCGCTGCTCTTCTACGCCTCGGTCCCGGCGCCCTGACGGGAGGTCTTCCTCGGCGTCGTACGAGGGGGGACCGTCCACAGCACCGCCCCAGCCAGCGCCGCGAGGTAGGGCAGCACGGTGCCTCCCGAGACGAGCGGCTGGCTGCCCTCGAGCGAGAAGCCGAACGCGACCCCGAGCACCGCCAGCGCCGCCGCGATCGCGCGCACCCGGGTGCCGAGCCGACCGCGGCCGTCGGTCACTGCAGCTCGCAAGGCTGCCGCACCGGACACCACCCCGATCACGAACGGGCCGACGTAGGCGAACAGACCCGACTCGACGTACTGGCTGGCCACCGGCCCGCTGATGAAGCAGACGACAAGACCGGCCACGGCGGCGCGGACGAGCAGCTCGGGCTCACCCGGCGGCTGGCGATGGAGGCGACCGGCCATCGGCTTCGCGACGGTGGCGCACAGCGGGCAGTCCGGCCGCGGGCCGGTCGCGCTGGGTCCGACCGCGTCGGCACCGCACCGCGGTCGGTCGCAGGTGGGGCAGCGGTCGACGGCCGGCCGGGACGGGTGCGCCGAGCACCGCTCGCCCGCCGAAAGCGGCGCTGGTCCTGTCACCGGACCAGCCTGCCACGAGGCCGTGAAGCGGCCGCGGAATGGCCTCCCTACAGTGAGACTTGTCGTCCCTGAGGGCGGCGCACCCGCCGACCACCACCGCAAGGAGCGCAGGTCGTGACCGAGACCGACATCCGCGAGGCGATCGTCATCGGGTCCGGGCCCGCGGGCTACACCGCTGCCATCTACCTCGCCCGCGCGCAGCTGCGGCCGCTGGTGTTCGAGGGTGCCGTCACGGCCGGTGGCGCGCTGATGAACACCACCGACGTGGAGAACTTCCCCGGCTTCGCCGACGGCATCATGGGCCCGGAGTTGATGGACAACCTGCGCAAGCAGGCTGAGCGCTTCGGCGCCGAGCTCGTCACCGACGACGTGACCGCCGTCGACCTGACCGGCTATCCCAAGGTGGTCACGGTCGGCGCCGACACCTACTACGCCAAGACCGTCGTCCTCGCCATGGGCTCGGCCTACCGCGAGCTCGGCGTCCCCGGGGAGAAGGAGCTGTCGGGGCACGGCGTCTCGTGGTGCGCGACCTGCGACGGGTTCTTCTTCCGCGACCAGGACATCGCCGTCGTCGGGGGCGGGGACAGCGCGCTGGAGGAGGCGACGTTCCTCACCCGCTTCGCCCGGTCGGTCACCCTCGTGCACCGCCGCGACAGCCTGCGCGCCTCGAAGATCATGCAGGAGCGGACCTTCGCCAACGACAAGATCCGCTACGCCTGGGACAGCGAGGTCGTCTCCGCCAACGGCGACGGCAAGCTGACGTCGGTGACGCTGCGCGACCTCAAGACGGGGGAGACCTCCGACCTCGCCGTCACCGGGTTGTTCATCGCCATCGGGCACGACCCGCGCTCGGAACTGGTCAAGGGTCAGGTCGCGCTCGACGCTGAGGGCTACGTCCTGCAGCATCGGCTCGCCTCCACCGAGACCGACGTCGCCGGTGTCTTCGCCGCCGGCGATCTCGTTGACCACACCTACCGCCAGGCGATCACCGCTGCGGGCAGCGGCTGCGCCGCCGCGCTCGACGCCGAGCGCTGGCTCGCCTCCCTCGAGGAGAACCCCACCGCGCTGCCCGGCCCCGGCACCTGATGCGGGACGGAGCGGCATAGTTCGTCGTACGGACCTGTTGGACACACTGCCAGCACGAACCCAACCGAGGAGAGCTCCTGTGGGCGCCAACACCAAGACCGTGACCGACGCGACCTTCGCCGCCGACGTGCTGCAGAGCGACAAGCCCGTGCTCGTCGACTTCTGGGCCGAGTGGTGCGGGCCCTGCAAGATGGTCGCCCCGGTGCTGGAGGAGATCGCCGGCGAGAACGCCGACAAGATCACCGTCGTCAAGCTCAACATCGACGAAAACCCCGGCGCAGCGCGCGACTACTCGATCATGTCCATCCCCACCATGGCGGTCTTCCAGGGCGGGCAGATGGTCAAGTCGATCGTCGGCGCCAAGCCCAAGGCGGCCATCCTGCGTGACCTCGAGGCTTACCTCTAGGACACCCCCACACCCGCCGGGCACCCGATCCGGCGGCGCTAGGGTCGCCGGATGGACCTGATCCGGCGGGGCAGCACGGGACCCGCGGTGGCGGAGGTCCAGGCCGCGCTGACCGGCCTTGGCCTGCTGCCCGAGAGCACCGCGCCGGAGTACGACGCAGCGACCGAGCACGCGGTCCGCACCTTCCAGCAGCAGCGCGGCCTGTCCGTCGACGGGGTCGTCGGTCCGGAGACCTACCGCGCCCTCAACGCGGCTCGCTTCAGCCTCGGCGACCGGCTGCTGTCGCTGTCGTCGCACCGCTTCGTGGGTGACGACGTCGCAGCCCTGCAGGACCGGCTGCTCGAGCTCGGCTTCGACGCCGGGCGCGTCGACGGCGTCTTCGGCCCGCGTACGGAGGCAGCACTCAAGTCGCTGCAGCGCGAGTACGGCCTGCTCGCCGATGGCTCCTGCGGACCGGCCACCCTGCGGGCGCTGCGCCAGCTCGGCCGGCTCGTCGTCGGCGGCCGGCCGCACCAGCTGCGCGAGAGCGAGGAGCTGCACCGCTCCGGTGCGTCACTGGCCGGCAAGGTCATCGTCATCGACCCCGGTCACGGCGGCGCGGACCGCGGCGCCACCGGGCACGGCCTGGACGAGGCGGGCGTCGTCGAGCGGTTGGCGGCGGGCTTCGAGGGGCGGCTCGCCGCGTCCGGCGTACGCACCCTGCTCACCCGCGGACCGGACGCCTGCCCCGTCGACGCCGATCGGGCCGCGCTCGCCAACGAGGCGGGCGCCGACCTGCTGGTGTCGCTGCACTGCGACCGCGGGCAGGCCCCGAGCCACAACGGCGTCGCGACCTACCACTTCGGCACCGGCGCGGGAACCACCTCGACCGTCGGGGAGCACCTGGCCTCGCTGGTGCAGCGCGAGGTCGTCGCGCGCACCGACCTGCTCGACTGCCGGGTGCATGCCAAGACCTGGGAGATCC
>JANPHZ010000121.1:0-4639 GCA_031424715.1 Frankiaceae bacterium | reverse complement strand
CCTAGCTCGCCGACGGCTCCACAACGTCGCGATAGCGCGAGGGAGCGCGCTCGCGATCCTCATTCCTCCCCTGAGTAGCGCTCCCACGCCGACTGGCGTGAGATCCCGAGCCCTGCACCGATACGCGTCCACGTGACTCCGCGGTTGCGCAGGGCGCGTACGGCGGAAGCAACCTCGCGGTCCACCTGCTCGCGCGAGGCATGCAGGGCGACCATCCGGTCGAGCGCCTCGTCGACGGGCAGCTCAGGGCCACGAACCTGCGCGGGAGCGTCCGACTCCTCCTCGATGATCTCGACGCACAGGTCGACGCACTCATCGCAGATGTAGACCCCCGGGCCGGCGATGAGCTTCTTGACGTCGTCCGCGGACTTGCCGCAGAAAGAGCACGCCAACGGCGTGTCCTGGACCGCCGCACGCCTGCTCATCACGACCTCCCGCGTCAGGTCTGACCTGACATCGCCGTCAAGGTAGGCCTGACATGGCGGCAGCGTCAAGCGACGACTGCCGCCAGGGCTTCGGGGAGGGTGAAGGCGCCGGCGTAGAGGGCCTTGCCGACGATCGCCCCCTCGACCCCGATGCCGGTCAGGCCGGCGAGGACCCGCAGGTCCTCCAGCGACGACACTCCCCCGGACGCCACGACCGGGCGGTCCGTCGCGGCGCAGACCTGCTCGAGCAGCTCGACGTTGGGACCGGTGAGCGTGCCGTCCCGGCGCACGTCGGTGACGACGTAACGGGCACAGCCGTCGGCGTCGAGCCGGGCGAGGACCTCGAACAGCTCGCCCCCGTCCTGCGTCCAGCCACGGGCCGACAGGGTGGTTCCCCGGACGTCGAGACCGACAGCGATCCGGTCGCCGTGCCGGGCGATCGCGGATCGCACCCAGTCGGGCGTCTCGAGCGCGGCCGTGCCGAGGTTGACCCGCGTGCAGCCCGTCGCAAGGGCAGCGTCGAGCGAGGCGTCATCGCGGATCCCGCCGGATAGCTCGACCTTGATGTCGAGGCGACCCACGACGTCCGCGATCAGCTCCCGGTTGGAGCCACGGCCGAAGGCAGCATCGAGGTCGACCAGGTGCACCCACTGCGCCCCGTCGGTCTGCCACTGCAGCGCCGCCTCCAGCGGGTCGCCGTACGACGTCTCACTGCCGGCCTCCCCCTGGACCAGCCGGACGGCCTGGCCGTCCGCGACATCGACGGCAGGCAGCAGCTCGAGCGTCATCGGGTTCTCCTCGGTTGGACCAGTACGACGACGAGCGGCAGTGCGAAAAGGCTGATGACCGCCAGGCCGAGGCGGGAGCGGGTGTCGAAGAAGACCTGCCACAGCACCCACTGCGTCACGAGCCACCCGAAGGCCAAGCCGAGGATCACCTTGAGAGGCAGCGAGCCGTAGCGGCGGCGCCGACGCGGCAGGGTCGGCAGGGTCGGTTTGAGTGCGGCCAGGCGCTCCTGGCGGGCCCGCGCCTTGGCGGCCTTCTGCCGCTCGGCCTCCCGCGCAGCCTCGCGGACCGCGCGCGCCCGAGCCCGTTCCTTGCTCATCGGGCGCTCACAGGGTGCCCAGCCAGTTCTCCAGCAGCGCTGCACCGGCGTCGCCGCTCTTCTCCGGGTGAAACTGCGTCGCCGACAGCGGCCCGCGCTCGACTGCCGCGGCGAACGTCGTACGGCCGTGGGTGGCGTAGGTGACCGACGCCTCCGGAGCGTCGCGGGCGGCGTAGGAGTGCACGAAGTAGAAGCGCTCCCCCTCGACGCCGCGAAACAGCACCGACCCCTCGGCGGGAGCGACGGTGTTCCACCCCATGTGGGGGACGACGTCGGCGTCGAGGCGGGTGACGGCCCCGGCGAGGATGCCGAGGCCGGTGGTCTGCTCGCCGTGCTCGACCCCGCTCTCGTAGAGCACCTGCATGCCGACGCAGATGCCCAGCACCGGCCGGCCCTTGCGCAGCCGATCCCACATCACCGTGCCGCCGCGCACGGCGTTGATGCCCTTCATGCACGCGGCGAAGGCTCCGACACCGGGGACGACGAGGCCGTCTGCCGCGGCGGCGTGCTCGACGTCGGCGGTGACCGTGACGTCGGCGCCGACCCGAGCGAGAGCGCGCTCGGCCGAGCGCAGGTTGCCCGAGCCGTAGTCGAGGACGACGACCCGCTTGGTCACGACAGCACCGCTACAGCACGCCCTTGGTGCTGGGGATCCCGGAGACCCGTGCGTCGAGCGCGACCGCGTCGCGCAAGGCCCGCGCCACTGCCTTGAACTGCGCCTCGACGACGTGGTGGGCGTTGCGGCCCGACAGCACCCGCACGTGCAGGCAGATGTCAGCGGTCGCGACGATCGACTCCCAGATGTGGCGGGTCAGCGTTGTGTCGTAAGAGCCGATCAGCTCGACGATCTCGGGCTCGGTGTGCACCAGGTAGGGCCGGCCCGACAGGTCGACGGCCGCCTGCACGAGGCACTCGTCGAGCGGCACCAGCGCGTCACCGAAGCGGCGGATGCCCGCCTTGTCGCCGAGTGCCTCCTTGAGGGCCTGGCCGATGGCCAGCGAGGTGTCCTCGACCGTGTGGTGCGCGTCGACCTCCAGGTCACCCTTGGTGAGCACGGTGAGGTCGAAGCCGGCGTGCTTGCCGAGCTGGGCCACCATGTGGTCGAAGAACGGCACGCCCGTGTCGGACGACCCCTGCCCGGTTCCGTCGACATCGAGCTCGACCCGGACGCTGCTCTCCTTGGTGGTGCGCTCGACAAGAGCCCTGCGTGCCATGCCCCTCAGGCTATCGGTCAGCGCGCAGCGGACAGCGCGTCGAGGAAGGCGGCGGTCTCCTCCGGCGTACCGGCATTGACCCGCAGCCAGCCGGCGAGGCCCGGCGACATGGACAGGTCCCGCACCAGGACGCCGCGGTCGAGCAGGGCCTGCCAGACCTGCGGCGGGTCCTCGAACGGCCCGAACAGCAGGAAGTTGGCCTCGGTCGGGACCGCCGTCAGCCCGAGGGACTGCACACCGGCGACCATCCGGTCGCGCTGCTCCTTGACCGCCTCGACCGTGGCGAGCAGCTCGTCGGCGTGCGCGAGCGCGGCTCGCGCCGCAGCCTGGGTGAGCGCTGAGAGGTGGTAGGGCAGCCGAACCAGGCGCAGCACGTCGACCACCTCGGCCGAGGCCGCGACGTAGCCCAGGCGCAGCCCGGCGCCGGCGAAGGCCTTCGACATGGTGCGCGAGACGAGCAGTCGTGGATGCGTCGCCAGCAGCGTGACCGCCGACGTGGCCGTGCCGAACTCCGCGTAGGCCTCGTCGACCACGACCACTCCGGTTGAGGCCTCGCACACCGCCGCGACCACCTCGAGCGACGTGACCGTGCCCGTCGGGTTGTTGGGCGTCGTGAGGAACGTGATGGCCGGGTCGTGCCGGCGTACGGCGTCGACGGCGGCGTCGACGGACAGCGTGAAGTCAGCGGCGCGCGGCTCGCCCACCCAGCCGGTGTTCGTGCCCGCCGCGAGGATCGGGTGCATCGAGTAGGACGGCTCGAACCCCAGTGCCAGCCGGCCGGGGCCGCCAAAGGCCTGGCAGACCTGCTGCAGCACCTCGTTGGAGCCGTTGGCCGCCCACACCTGCTCGACGGCCAGCCGGACCCCGGTGGCGCGGCCGAGGTAGGTCGCGAGGTCGGCGCGCAGGGCCAGTGCCTCGCGATCGGGGTAGCGGTGCAGTGACCGGGCCGCGAGCGCCACGGCAGCGGCGATGTCGGCGACCAACGCCTCCGACGGCGGGAACGGGTTCTCGTTGACGTTGAGCTGGATCGCCTCGGGCAGCTGCGGGGCGCCGTACGGCGACCTGCCGACCAGGTCTGCCCGGACAGGCAGGCTCACCGCAGCCGCACCTGGACGGCCTCGACGTGGGAGGCGAGGTCCTCCGCACCGCCCAGGGCCACCACGTGCGGCGCGACCGCGGCCAGGGCTTCCCGCGAGTAGTGCACGACCGACATCCGCTTGAGGAAGGACTGCGCGGAGAGGCCACTGGAGAAGCGCGCGGTGCCCCCGGTGGGCAGCACGTGGTTGGACCCGGCGAGGTAGTCGCCGAGGCTGACCGGCGTGTGGTCACCGACGAAGACGGCGCCGGCGTTGCGCACCCGCAGGGCACGCTCGGGGGCGTCGCGCGTGACCATCTCCAGGTGCTCAGCAGCCCAGGCGTCGACGACCTCCAGCCCGTGGTCGAGGTCGTCCACGAGCACGTAGGCCGACTGGCCGGCCAGTGCGGTCGCGATCCGGTCGGCGTGCCGGGCGGCGCCCGCCTGCTGGGTCACCTCGACGTCCACCGCCTCGAGCAACGACTCGCTGGGCGTCACGAGCAGGCAGGCTGCGAGCGCGTCGTGCTCGGCCTGCGCGACGAGGTCGGCGGCGACGTAGGCCGGCACCGCGCTGTCGTCGGCGAGGATGCCGATCTCGGTCGGGCCGGCCTCGGAGTCGATGCCCACGAGCCCTTGCACGAGCCGCTTGGCGGCGGCCACGTAGACGTTGCCCGGTCCGGTGACGACGTCGACCCGCGCGCACCCCTCGACGCCATAGGCGAACATCGCGACGGCCTGGGCGCCGCCGACGGCGTAGAGCTCGTCGATGCCGAGCAGCGCGCACGCGGCCATCACGGCGGGGTGCGGGAGCCCGTCGGCC
>JANPHZ010000120.1:0-6998 GCA_031424715.1 Frankiaceae bacterium | reverse complement strand
ACCGACCTGGTGCGCGCCTACCTCAAGGAGATCGGCAAGGTCCCGCTGCTCACCGCCGAGCAGGAGGTCGAGCTCGCCCAGCGGATCGAGGCCGGGCTGTTCGCGGCCGAGAAGCGGCGCCAGGCCGACGACGGCGAAACGGGCAAGCTCGCCTCCGCGCTGCGCCGCGACCTGGACTGGCTGGTCGCCGACGGCGACCGGGCCAAGGACCACCTGCTCACCGCCAACCTGCGTCTCGTGGTCTCCATCGCCAAGCGCTACCTCGGGCGCGGGATGCTCTTCCTCGACCTCATCCAGGAGGGCAACCTCGGCCTGATCCGGGCGGTCGAGAAGTTCGACTACACCAAGGGCTACAAGTTCTCGACCTACGCCACCTGGTGGATCCGCCAGGCCATCACCCGGGCGATGGCCGACCAGGCCCGCACCATCCGCATCCCCGTGCACATGGTCGAGCAGATCAACAAGCTCACCCGGGTGCAGCGCGAGATGCTCCAGGAGCTGGGCCGCGAGGCCACCCCAGAGGAGCTCGCCAAGGAGCTCGACATGACGCCCGAGAAGGTCGTCGAGATCCAGGGCTACGCCCGCGAACCCGTGTCGCTCGAGACCACGATCGGCGACGACCAGGACAGCAACCTCGGCGACTTCATCGAGGACGCCGACGCGCCTATCGCGGCCGAGGTCGTGTCCTACGGCCTGATGCAGGAGCAGCTCAACGAGGTCCTGCGCACCCTCACCGACCGCGAAGCTGCTGTCGTGAAGATGCGCTTCGGGCTCGTCGACGGTCAGCCGCGCACCCTCGACGAGATCGGCCGTGAGTTCGGCCTGACCCGGGAGCGGATCCGTCAGATCGAGTCCAAGACGCTGTCCAAGCTGCGGCACCCGAGCCGCTCGCAGAAGCTCCGCGACTACCTGGACTGACGGGTGCAGCCCGTCTCCCCGCGCGAGTTCGAAGAGCTCGTCGCGGACGCGCTCGACACCCTGCCGCCCGAGCTGGCTGCCTCCTTCAGCAACGTCGTCGTGGTCGTGGAGGACGAGAACGTCGACGAGCCCGACATCCTCGGCCTCTACGAGGGGGTGGCGCTCACGGAGCGCGAGCACTACAGCGGCGCGCTCCCCGACCGGATCAGCCTCTACCGGATCCCGCTCTGCCTGATGGCCGAGGACCTCGACCACCTGGTCGAGGAGATCGCCATCACCGTCGTGCACGAGTTCGCCCACCACGTCGGCATCGACGACGAGCGCCTGCACGAGCTCGGCTGGGACTGAGCACCACCACCGTCGTACGACGAAAGGGGGTGGTGCGACGGGGGCCACGCGCGTTACGGTGCTCGACTCAGGGGAGCCGTCTGCTCGATGGCTGGCGGAGGGGGACGCGGTGACCGCGCTCGACGCACGCCCGTCCCTGCGGGTGCGCGTCGCGCCCCGACTGCTGTCGGCGGCTCGGGAAGTGACCCTGCTGGGCTCGGTCTTCCTGCTCTACGAGCTCGGCCGGCACCTCGTCCGCGAACGGGCGGGGCTGGCGTTCGCGGACGCCGAGACCGTCCTGTCGCTGCAGCGGACGTTGATGCTGCCGAGCGAGACGGCCCTGCAGGGCCTGCTGCTGCTCAGCCAGGGGCTGACCCGAGCGGCCAACGTCTACTACGTGAGCGTGCACTTCCCCGCCACGATCGCCTTCCTTGTCTGGATGTGGTGGCGGCGGCCGCGTGACTACACCTGGGCCCGCTCGGTCCTCGTCACGGTCACGATGATCGCGCTGCTGCTGCACGTCACCTTCCCGCTCGCGCCGCCGCGGCTGCTGCCCGGCGAGGGCTTCGTCGACACGATGGCGCTCTACGGCCCGTCGGCCTACGGCGCCGGCACCGAGAGCGTCACCAACCAGTTCGCGGCGATGCCCAGCCTGCACGTGGCGTGGGCGCTGTTCATCGGCGTGGCCGTGGTGACGCTGCTGCGCAGCCGATGGCGCTGGCTCGCCCTCGGGCACCCCCTGCTGACCACCGCGGTGGTGATCAGCACCGGCAACCACTACTGGCTCGACGCCGTGGCGGCGGGCGCCCTGGTGCTGCTCGCCATGCTCGTCCACGGCTTGCGCCCTGCCCCGGGCGGTCCGGTGTCGGCTCCGCCCGACCGGACCGGCACCCTGCCGGGCGACGGTGCTCTAGCCGCGGGGTAAGATGTCTCGCCTTTCCGAATCTGCCCCAGTTCGCACCGCCTCGTTGTGAGGGACCTCACCCGCACGAGTGCTGTCGGAATCATGGTCGGTGCAGGATCGTTCTCCCTACGACGGGAGTCTGCACTGCACGATGCTCCACGATGCTCGCGCCTCCCACGTCCGCCCCCACCCGCCAATCTCAGGAGAACCGCCATGCCCGCCCCCGCCCGCGCGAAGGCCCCCGTCGCCACGACGGACGTGACGCCTGCCGCGAAGGCCCCCAAGGCTGCGGCGTCGACCGCCGACGCTGCCCCCGCCGCCAAGGCAACTGCCACGAAGGCGACTGCCGCGAAGGCGACCGCCCCGAAGGCAGCCGCGAAGCCGGCCAAGTCGGCCAAGGCTGCCGACCGCCCGGCGGCGCGTCCCGCCGCCAAGCAGGCGACCCGCCCCGCCGGCCGCACCGTGGCCGACGCTCCCGTCGAGCCCGAGGGCGACACCGTCTTCCCCGAGCCGGCTGAGCCGGTCGACGCTTCCGCTCCCGCCACCGCTGTGGTCGAGGAGGACGCGCCGATGGCGCTGGACGAGGCCCCTCCCGGCATCGACCTGGTCAAGGCCTACCTGCGTGAGATCGGCCGCGTCGCCCTGCTGACCGCCGAGATGGAGGTCGACCTGGCCAAGCGCATCGAGGCTGGGCTCTTCGCCAACGAGAAGCTGCGCGCGCACCGCGACGGCGAGGTCAAGATCCCGATTGCCCTCCGCCGCGACCTGGCCGAGATCGTCGTCGATGGCGAGCGCGCCAAGCGCCACCTGCTCGAGGCCAACCTGCGCCTCGTCGTGTCCCTCGCCAAGCGCTACCAGGGCCGTGGACTCGACCTGCTCGACCTGGTCCAGGAGGGCAACCTCGGTCTGGTCCGCGCGGTCGAGAAGTTCGACTACGCCAAGGGCTACAAGTTCTCGACCTACGCGACCTGGTGGATCCGCCAGGCCCTGCAGCGCGCGCTGGCCGACCAGGGCCGCACCATCCGCGTGCCCGTGCACATGGCGGAGCTGATCACCAAGGTGACCCGCACCCGCCGTGACCTGACCCAGAGCCTGGGGCGCGAGCCGCTGGCCGAGGAGCTCGGCGAGCCGCTCGGCATGACGCCGGAGAAGATCGAGGAGATCCTGCGCTACGGCCGGGACACCCTGTCGCTGCAGGCGCCGGTCGGCGACGACGACGCCGTGCTCGGTGACTTCATCACCGACACCGACAGCGTCGACCCGCAGGTGGCCGTCGAGACGCAGATGCTGCAGGGCCAGCTCGGCGAGGTCCTCGACGCGCTCCCCGAGCGCTCGGCGACCGTCATGAAGATGCGCTTCGGCCTCGTCGACGGCCGGCCGCGCACCCTCGACGAGGTGGGCCGCCACCTCGGCCTGACCCGCGAGCGGATCCGTCAGATCGAGCGCGACACGTTAGCCGAGATCCGCTCCGGCGGCAGCGCCGACGGACTGCGGGAGTACGTCGCGTAGACGTCACCACCCGCACCACGTACCGGCGGCCGCCGACTCCTCTCGCCAGGAGACGGCGGCCGCCGTTCGTCGTGCAGCCCGGGTCCTGGGCTCAGAGGTCTTCCTCGCGGCAGGCCGAGAAGCGCCCCAGCTCGTTCCTGCCGTAGCAGAGCCAGGCCTCCCGCACCCCGGCGGCTGACATCGCCGCGGCGAGGCGCTGGCCCTCGTAGCCGTAGCGCGGGACGTCGAACGTGCTGCCGCGCGGGCAGCTGGCCACCGCCGCGATGGGGCGCGGACGGCCGAGGTGCCAGGCACCGTCCGGCGTACGACAGGCGAAGGCCCGCTGGCCCTTGCAGGCCACCGCATGCCAGCGGCTGTCCGCCCGCTGGACGACGCAGCCACCCGCGGACGGCTGCCCTGGCGCCCAGCTCCACACCGAGGCGGCCAGGCGGCCGTCGTCGGGAAGCAGCTGGTCGAACCCGGTGATGTCGACGGCGCAGCGGGCCAGTGCGCCGGCCCGACCGGGCGTGATCGGCTCGCTGCCCTGCTCGACCGTCGCCGACAGGGCGGTCGAGTCCTCGAACACCCGCAGCAGCCGGCTGTCGAAGGCCGACGGGGCGCGGGCCGGGTCGCAGCTGCCCTTGTCGCCGTATCCCGCCGGGCCGGTCTCGTCCTTGGCACGCGCCGCGTCGTCATAGATGAGACCGTTCCACCCGGCTCCGGCGGCGCAGGTGCTCATGACGACGACCTGCTTGCCGGCCGCGAGCACCTGCCACCGGGTGAGGTCCATCGGCAGCGCGGTGCACCGGTCACCACCGGGGGCGTAGAGCAGCGGACCGAGGGCCTTGCGCACGGCCGCGGCCGCGGCCGCGTAGCCGGCTGAGCTCTCCAGGTGGTCCTCGAGGTAGAGCAGCACGACCTGGTCGCGGTGCGCCTTGAGCCAGGTCGCTACCGGAGCGAGCTCGGTCTCGAGCAGCGGCTCATCCGTGCAGCCCGCGTGCTTCTGATCGGCTCCGCGGGCGTGGCAGGTCACGGGCGCGTAGGCCCCGCCCGCCTTGGCACTGGGGAACCAGTGGGCGTCGACCTCGAGGCTGCGCACGTCGATCCGCAGCTGGTCGGTCATCGACAGCTGCTGGTTGGAGTCGGACCCGCTCAGCGATGCGGCGCGCGCGGTGGTGTTGAACGAGTTGTGCGTGCCCAGCCACGGGGCGGTGCGCAGCGGCAGGTCGTTTCCGAGCTCGTACTGCAGCTGCAGAGCCCGGTGCACCGCCCCCTTCTCGTACGCCACGATCGCGCGCTCGCTCACCGCAGGTGCCATCGGCACGGCGGCGCATTGCTCGTCGCTCACCGGCAGGTTGCGCCGGCACGCGGCGGCAGTATCGGCCACGGCCTGCCGCACGACCGTCGTCGGCCCGGCGCTCGGGTCGGCGACAGCAGTGGCGGCCCAGCCTCCCGGCAGGACCAGCGCGAGGCACACGACGGTGAGCAGCAGGCGTCTCATAGCCGAAACATTCGCCGCCGGCGCGCGCAGCCCTGCCCCCGACAGGTGCTCTCCTGATCGAGGTGGTAGGACCAGGGCATGACGAACAACCCCCGCCAGAACGTCACCTTCGCCAGCAACGGAGGGCAGGCCCATGGCTACCTCGCGCTGCCGCCCTCAGGCGGCGGGCCCGGGGTCCTCGTCATCCAGGAGTGGTGGGGGCTCACCGACCACATCGCCTCGATCGCCGATCGCCTGGCCGCGGAGGGCTTCGTCGCGCTCGCGCCCGACCTGTTCGGCGGGAGCGTCGCCCACGACGCCGATGAGGCGGGACGGCTGATGACCGAGCTGCCCGTGGACCGGGCCGCGACTGACCTGGCCGGCGCCGTCGACTACCTGCTCGGACACGACGCGGTCACCGGCGACGCGGTCGGAGCTGTCGGCTTCTGCATGGGTGGCGGCTTCGTCTTGTTGCTCGCGGCCCAGCAAGGCGACCGGATCGGGGCGGCCGTGCCGTTCTACGGCGTCGGGCCTGCAGTTCCCTCGGCCTACGCCGGGCTCACTGCAGCCGTGCAGGGGCACTACGGCGAGACCGACGGCTTCTACCCGGCCGAGCAGGCGCGCGCGCAGGAGCAGCAGATCGCGCAAGAGTCCGGCGCCCCGGTGACGTTCTTCTTCTACCCGGCCGGGCACGCGTTCCACAACGACGAGAACCTGCTCGGGACCTACGACGAAGCGAGCGCGCGTCTGGCCTGGACCCGGACCGTCGACTTCCTGCGGGCCTCCCTATGACGGCCCTGACGGCCCAGGAGCGCTACGGCCGCGCGGCCGACGGCTTCGCCACCATCCTGCGCGGGGTCGAGCAGGCAGCGTGGACCGCAGCGTCCCCGTGCGAGGACTGGACCGCCCGCGACGTGGCCGCGCACGTGATCGAGACGCACCGCCGGATCCTCACCCGGCTGCACGGCGGAGACCCGACTCCGCCGGACAGCACGCAGGACCTGGTCGCGGCCTGGGCGGTTGAGTCGGGCGCCGTACGGGCTGCCCTCGCCGACCCCGAGCGGGCCGACACCCCAGTCCAGGGCATGGGCGGGGAGCAGCCCTTCAGCGAGCTGGTCGGAACCCTGCTCGCGGCAGACACCGTCCTGCACACCTGGGACCTCGCCGTGGCGAGCGGTCAGGACCGCACGCTGGACGAGCAGGTGGTGCAGGACGTGCACGCCTTCCTCGCGCCGATGGACGCGATGCTGCGCACTCCGGGAGGCTTCGGCCCGTCCGTCGAGGTGGGTCCGGGCGCCGACCCGCAGGCCCAGCTGCTGGCCTTCACCGGCCGCCACCCCTAGACGCGACCCTCAGGCGTCGGCGCGCACCCAGGCGGTTGTCGGCTTCTTCGCCTTGGCGGGCGAGCCGTCCTGACCCGCCGGCGTCGGGGACGCCGCAGCGGTCGAGCTGCCCGCTGAGGCGAGCCACTCGCGCTGGGTGGCGATCTGCGACTCGAGCTCATCGGTGGGCCGGCCGGCGGCGCGCGCCTTCTCCAGCTTGCCCTCGAGCTCGGCCAGCTTCTCCCGCAGCCGGACCTCGAACGGCGACGCCGTCGAGGCCTGCCACCTTTTCTCCGACGTCTCGCGAATCTTCTTCTCGACCGCACCCATCCGGTCCTCGAGCGAGCGCATGACGTCGCGGGGCACCTTGCCGGCGGCCTCCCACTTCTCCTGCAGGACGCGCAGCCGGGCGGTGGCCTTCTCCGGCGCACCGTTGAAGTCGAGGGCCTCGGCCTCGGCCAGGATCTCCTCCTTCACCTTCTGGTTGCCGCGGAACTCCTCGTCCTGCGCGGCGAACTGCCCACTGCGCGCGGTGAAGAACGTGTCCTGCGCGGCCTTG
>JANPHZ010000119.1:0-3621 GCA_031424715.1 Frankiaceae bacterium | reverse complement strand
CGGGTCTCGACCGCGGCGTCGCGCACCCGCTGCAGGGCCAGGCGCACGGACTCGTCGAAGCCGCAGAGACCCTCCGGCGGATCGGGGACGTAGGTCGCGATGTCGTGCTCGGAGCAGACGACCTCGTTGACCAGCGAGCGGACCAGCGGCTTGGCCAGCGCCGACGGGACCGGCGTGACGACGTTGACCCAGTGCGCCGACAGACGCGGTGACAGCAGCGGCACCGGCACGATGATGCGCTTGCGCAGGCCGGCGACGGCGGCGTAGCGCTGCATCATCTCGACGTAGGTGAGGACCTCGGGCCCCCCGATGTCGAAGCGCCGGGACACCTCGGCCGGCAGGACCGCGCAGCCGACGAGGTAGCGCAGGACATCCCGTACGGCGATCGGCTGGATCCGGGTGCGTACCCAGCGCGGCGTGATCATCGCCGGGAGCCGCTCGGTGAGGTAGCGCAGCATCTCGAACGACGCGCTCCCGCTGCCGATGATGACGGCGGCCTGCAGGACCGCGGTGGGTACGCCGCTCGCGAGCAGGATGTCGCCGACTTCCAGCCGCGAGCGCAGGTGCGGAGACAGTTCCTCGCCCTCGGGCACGAGCCCGCCGAGGTAGACGATGCGCTGCACACCCGCGCCGCGGGCGGCGCCGGCGAAGGTCTGCGCCGCGATCCGGTCGGTCTCCTCGAACTCGGTGCCGGACCCGATCGAGTGCACCAGGTAGTAGGCGACGTCGACGCCTTCGAGGGCGGCCGAGATGTCGTCGGCCGACAGCACGTCGGCCTCGACGATCTCGACCCTGTCGGCCCAGGGCACGTCACGCAGGCGTCCCGCGGAGCGGGTCATCGCCCGCACGGTGTGTCCCTCGCTGAGCAGCCGGGGGATGAGGCGGCCACCGATGTAGCCCGTCGCGCCGGTCACCAGGACGGTCATCGGGGAGTCGGCCACGCTGATCATGGTGCGGTACG
The DNA here is from genome assembly GCA_031424715.1 of Frankiaceae bacterium. GTDB lineage: Bacteria > Actinomycetota > Actinomycetes > Mycobacteriales > SCTD01 > RYN-124. Next base: position 2,660 of record JANPHZ010000119.1, on the reverse strand, counting down.
ACGGTCCGTCACGCCTGCGCAGGGCTGATCGGTCCGGGGTCTACGGGCGGGGTGCCCTGACTGAGGTTGCCGATGCGCAAGACCTCACCGTTGCGGATGTACCAGATCGTTCCTGTCGCGTCGCGCAGGCGAGTGGTGCGCAGGCCCACCGCCTCGACCGTGCCGGTAGCGGTGCCGGCATCGATGACGTCACCGACGCCGTACTGGTCTTCGAGGATCATGAAGATCCCGTTGAGGACGTCCTTGATGAGGTTTTGGGCGCCGAAGCCGACGGCCACCCCGACGATGCCGGCGCTGGCCAGGATCGGGCCGAGGTCGAAGTCGAGCTCGGCGAGCACCATCGCGCTCGCGACCGCCAGCACGAAGGCCGACACCACGCTGCGCAGCACCGAGCCGATCGTCTCGGCGCGCTGCCGGCGACGCTCTGACAGCAAGGGGGTCGCGTCGAGCAGGGTGCCCCTGGTGCGGTCGTGCAGGGGCCGAAGGGGGCGCAGCAGGACCGGGACGGTCTCGCGGGTGGCGCCGGAGACGAGCCGCCCGATCGCTCGGTGCAGGACGAGCCGAAGAACGAGGGCGAGCAGGACGATCAGCAGGATGCGGGCCGGGGTCGTGGCCAGCTCGAGCGCGCGCTGCGGCAGGGCTTCGGTCACCCTGCGAACCCTAGGGGTCGTGGCGCGGCGGAGAAAACGTGGCGGATCGGGCCTTCGTCGGCCAGACTCCCTGGCAGGGAGGACGGGATGGGCGGACTCGACGGCGCGGCGTTGGTGCTCAACGCGAGCTACGAGCCGCTGTGCGTCGTGCCTAGCCGGCGGGCCGTGGTGCTCGTCCTCACCGGCAAGGGCATCCCGGTGGCCGAAGGCGACGGCGTGCTGCACAGCGAACGCGCCAATGTCCCGGTGCCCTCCGTCGTACGGCTCACCAGGTTTGTGAAGGTGCCGTTCCGGGCCACCGTGCCACTCACCCGCAAGGCCGTCTTCGCCCGTGACGGCGGTCGGTGCGGCTATTGCGGCGCGACCGCGACCAGCCTGGACACGTCGTGCCGCGCAGCCGGGGCGGGACGCACACCTGGGACAACGTGGTCTCGGCCTGCGGTCGATGCAACCACGTCAAGGCCGACCGAGGCGTCGCCGAGCTCGGCTGGCGACTGCGCCACAAACCGGTGGCGCCCACCGGTGCGGCCTGGCGGATCGTGGGCGCGCGCCGCATCGACCCGCGCTGGCGGCCGTGGCTCGGCGAGATGCCCTGGGAGGACGTCGAGGCGCTGGGCGAACCTGCCTGACGGCGGGGAATGGCACAGCACGGGCGAGGTTGCTCCTGAGGTGACCCGTCTTCCCGCCGAGCCCCGCGGACCGAGGGTCAGCCGCGCCGAGGTGGGGCTGCGTTCGGAGCGCGGGCCGATCCTCGGCGCCATCATGATCAGCACCGCGCTCATCGCCATCGACAGCACCATCATCGCGACCGCCGTGCCCAGCGTCGTGGAGGACCTCGGCGGCTTCTCCAGCTTTCCGTGGCTCTTCAGCGCCTACCTGCTGGCGCAGGCGGTGACGGTCCCGGTCTACGGCAAGCTCGCCGACGTCATCGGCCGTAAGCCCCTGCTGATGTTCGGTATCGCCGTCTTCGTGGCGGCGTCCCTGCTGTGTGGGCTCGCCTGGTCCATGCCGGTGCTCATCGTCGGCCGGGTGCTGCAGGGCCTGGGCGCCGGCGCCATCCTGCCGATGGGGATGACCGTCATCGGTGACCTCTACTCGGTGCAGGAACGCGCCAAGGTGCAGGGCTACCTCGCCTCGGTCTGGGGCGCCTCCTCCGTCCTCGGCCCCGTCCTGGGTGGGCTCTTCAGCGACTACCTGTCCTGGCGCTGGGCGTTCCTCATCAACCTTCCGCTCGGTGCCTTCGCCCTGGTGGCGCTGCAGCGCCGGTTCACCGAGAACGTCGTACGCCGCGAGCATGTCCTCGACGTGCGGGGCGCGCTCCTGCTGACCTCGGGCTGCTCCCTGCTGATCCTCGGCCTGCTCGAGGGAGGCAACGGCTGGGCGTGGACGTCTGGCACCTCCTATGCCGTACTCGGCGCCGCGGCCCTGCTGCTGCTCGCGTTTGTCCAGGTGGAGCGGCGCGCCGCTGAACCCGTGCTGCCGCCGTGGGTGTTCCAGCGCCGAGTGCTCGTGGCCGGCAACCTCGCCGCGGTCGGCATCGGGGCGCTCATCGTCGGCCTGTCGACCTACGTGCCGACCTGGGCCCAGGGGGTGCTCGGCACCGGGGCGGTGGAGGCCGGGCTGGCACTCGGAGCCCTGACGATGGGGTGGCCCATCACGGCGGCCCTGTCGGGCCGGGTCTATCTGCGGATCGGCTTCCGTGACACCGCGCTGATCGGCGCGGGGCTGGCGGTGCTCGGCGCGACCCTGACGGCGCTGCTGCCGCAGGAGGCGACGATCTGGCACCTGGCCGGTTCGCTGTTCGTCACCGGGCTCGGCATGGGGCTGTCGTCCGCACCGCTGGTCGTAGCGCTGCAGTCGGTCGTCGGGTGGGACCGGCGCGGGGTGGTCACCGGGACCAACATGTTCTGTCGATCGATCGGGTCCGCCGTCGGTGCCGCGGTCTTCGGAGCCATCGCCAACAACCGGCTGTCCGACGCGCTCGCCGCCGGACCCGCAGGCGCTCCCGAC
>JANPHZ010000118.1:0-15775 GCA_031424715.1 Frankiaceae bacterium | reverse complement strand
CAGCCGCCAGGGCAATCGGAAGGCTGCGACCACCGCGACGGTGCAGGCCAGCAAGGAAATGCGGCTGGTCAGGACGGCCTCGGTCGCCCCGTGGTCGGATGCGGCGGCGAAGACGGTGAGGAAGGTCCCGAAGGCCACTGCCGACAGCAGCGCGAAGCCGACGCCGGCCACCGGCTCCTGGTCCGGCCGGTTCGCTGCGCGGGCCGCGGCGAGGGCGACGCCGACGATGGCGATCGGGATGCCGGCGAGCTGCCAGGCGCTCGGGCGCTCGCCTTGGAGCATCGAGACGATGACGGGTACGGCGGCGCCGGTGGACCCGATCGGCGCGACGATGCTGATCGAGCCGATGGTCGCGGCCCGGTAGAAGGCGGCCAGCGCCACGCCGTTGGCCACCCCGGCGGCCAGGCCGAGCAACAGGCCGGCTCGGTCGGTCGTGCCGCCGCGGACGGCGACGAGAACCATCGCGCCGACCAGACTGGCGATCTGGCCGATGATCAGCACGCCGCCGAGCGGGAGCCGCCGGGACAGCAGTGGCCCGAGGTAGTTGGCGACGCCGTACGTCAGCGCCGTGAGCAGCGCAAGCAGTACAGCAACCATCCCCGCAGTCAACCTGGTGGGCCGCCAGGGCCTCGATCCCTGAACCTCGACGCTTAAAAGGCGTGCGCTCTACCAATTGAGCTAGCGGCCCGAGAGCAGCAAGCACGTGAGCCATGCCGACCTCTGGGGGCATTCTGCCTGGGCCGCCGGTCAGGCGTGAAATGTCGGACCCAACGGCAACAATTCGCGTCATGTTCAAGATCTGCAGCACCTGCCGTCGGGCACTGCCGGCCGAGGCATTCAGCCTGCAACGCAGGTCGCGGACCGGGTTGCAAAGTCGCTGCAAAGCCTGCTGGCAGGACGACTACGTCGCCAACCGTGAGCAGCGCAAGCGCGTCGCGGCCAAGAACGCCCGATCGACCGTCGCGCGCCATCGCGCCATGCTCGTCGAATACCTGCAGCGCAATCCGTGCATCGACTGCGGCGAGGCCGACATCCGGTGCCTCGACTTCGACCACCGCGACCCCAGCCAGAAGGTCATGAACGTCACCATGCTCATCTCGATTCACGCGACCTGGGCGCGGGTGGCCGCCGAGATCGAGAAGTGCGACGTCCGCTGCGCTTCGTGCCATCGCAAACGCACGTCGATGGTCGCCAAGGACTGGCGCTACCGCCAGTCGTTGATCGACAGCGAGCAGGCTGCCCTGCGCTCCAAGCAACGGCTGCTGGCCATCCTGGGCTGAGCCCGCCGGACAATGTCCGGGTCCGGTATGCTCGCGGGCGTCTCCCGACGGCCAGACAGTCCCCATCGTCTAGCGGCCCAGGACTCCACCCTTTCAAGGTGGCTACGCGGGTTCGAATCCCGTTGGGGGCACGTTCCACGGTCTGGATCCTTCAGGCCCCGTAGCGCAGTTGGTTAGCGCGCCGCCCTGTCACGGCGGAGGTCGCGGGTTCGAGTCCCGTCGGGGTCGCTGCACCTACCTGGTCAGGTAGCTCAGCTGGTAGAGCACACGCCTGAAAAGCGTGGGGTCGGCGGTTCGAGCCCGCCCCTGACCACTCCCGACACCCCCTCTGACCTGCGGTTATGCAGTTGCGGCGGAGGTTAGCGCTGATGCTGATCACCGAATGGCAGCCAAGTTGGCAGCCACTTCGCCGGACGGCTATGGACGTGTGCGGCGCCTTACGGGCGTCGCCTTGTCGTCGGCGGTGCCCCAGAGCGCACCGGCCATGAGGTCTGCCGCCTCACTGCTCAGCTCGGGCGCGACGTGGCTGTAGGTGTTCATCGTCAGCTGGTAGCTCGAGTGGCCGAGGATGTCCATGACGACGCGGGCCGGGACCTTGAGCACGAGCAGCAAGCTGGCCGCGGTGTGCCGCGCGTCGTGCAGCCGGGCGTCGCGAACGCCGGCCGTTGCGAGCAGTGCCTTCCACGCGGCATGGTCGCCCTTGTGCCCGAGCGGCCTCCCGTCTGGACTCCGGAAGACCAGGTCCCAGCTCTTGCCTTTCGGGGCTGACGGCTCGGTCCACCATGACGAACCCGCTGCCAGTCGTTCCTCGAGTTGGGCGGCTCGGTGGCTTCGCAGCGCTTCAACGAGCGGCCCAGGAAGCACGATCACGCGCTTACCTGCGCGCGACTTCACGTCCGCCAGATCGGCCCCGTGTCCCGTTCGCTGCGGACAGCTGACGGGACGTTTTCCACAGGTCGACGGCCGGCCGCAACCATGCAGGTAACGCGCGCGTGACAGCGCCTGTCTGACGGCGACGGTTCCGGCCTCGAGGTCGACATTGGGCCACGCCAGCGCGAGAGCCTCGCCTTGCCGGAGACCCACCGACAACGCCAGCACCCACCGCGCCGCATTTCGACCAGACCGCGCCGCTTCGAGAAGGCTTCGCGCGTCCCCAAGTGTCAGTGGCTCGACCTCGTTCTCCCGCGGGCTCGGCGCGTCGATGAGCGTGCACACATTGCGAGCGACCAAGCCGCGCTGCACGGCCACGACAAGTGCCCGCGACAGGCAGCGATGAACCTTCAGGACGCTGGTGCTGTTGAAGTTCGGGCCCTCCAGGCGAACGAGCAAGGACTCGACGTGCTCGGGTGTCAGGTCGCGCAACCGGATCCTGCCCAGGCTCGGGGCGAGGTGCCTCCGGATCATCACCTCCTGCGCGCTCAACGTGGCCTCGCGCACACGGCGCGTCTGCACGTTGTCGTACCAGTACCAGAGCCACTCCTCCACGGTCGGTCCCACGCCGTCGCGCGTCAGCGGCAAGCCTGCGTCCACCTGGGTGAGCGCCTCGCGAACGGCCCGGCTAACGGCAGCCTTCGTCGGTCCTGACAGGTACTTGCGCTGGCGCTTGCCATGCTCCCAGCCGAGGTCGAGTGTCGCGCGCCAGCGGCCGTCCTTGGTCGAATAGACCGCGCCTTCGCCGTTCGTGCGTCGTCGCTTCGTCATCAGAATCTCCTCGTTGTTGGCATGCCCTCAGCAGGTGAACCTCTCAGGCGGAGGCTGTTTTCCGGAGGCTGAGTAGCAAGCTGTGGAGAGCCTCAGCAGGAACGCGACGGCAGGCGCCGATGTGTACGGACTCGAGCTGTCCCGTCTGCATGAGCTCGTAAACCTTGGAGCGTCCAATGCCGAGCGCGGCAGCAGCCTCGGTCGGAGTGAGCAGCAACCTGTCCATGTCGTCCTCCTCGTTGACGAAGACGTACGCACGCGGTCGGGCGTAGTCCCTCATCAGGGGTAGGAGCGATCGCCCTGGCGTCTGTGACAGCCGAGGGCTGGAGCACCGGCCGCGTACTCTTGCCCAGAGTCTTGCCCGGTTGAGATCACCAGCCGGCCACTATTGCCCACCCGTCGAGACGGGCACTGGGCATCGTTTCCCTTGCGGTCGTGGGCAGAACTCTGGCCTCCGCGCAAAATCGTCTTGGAGGCTCAAGCATGCGCGATCGAGACCATCGGTTAGCGAGCCGAGCTTGCGTCAGGCAAACCGCCGAGCCGCGGCGATTGACATCGACCCGTGACATCCGTGGCGGCAGCCTCACCCGGCTCCCGCTGCAACTCGTCTCGCGAGCCCGCCGATGACGCCCGAACGCCCTCCGCGACCCGCCGGTCGCGACCGCGAAGGGGAACCGATCGGGCCGCGCAGCGGACCAATCGGTAACCCTTTGCATATCTTGCTCCATGGGCCTTTTCCAGCACGGGCAAGACTTCCGACAGCCGGTAGCGGCAACAGTTGACGACAAGGGAGACACCGTAGGCCCACGAACTCTCGACGGCGCCACGCGGGCCGCGACGCCGGTCAGGACCATGAAAAGCGCTGGCGCACCACGCCACCGAGCGGTTCCCCGAGGTGATCATCGGGATAGACTCTGGTCCCCGCAGCCACGGCGGGCAGGTGCTAGTCAAACAGGGTCGCTAGTGCAGCTGCGACCGCAGCGAGCATGTCCTCCCTTGTCACGCGCTCCTTTACGAGCAAGCGCGAGATGATGAGGGGCGGCCGCCGCCGAGCTCCCCCGCGACGTCCTGCGCCAGGCGGACAGGTTCGTAGTATTCGACCTTGACGAGACGATCCCCGATTCGCACCGACGCCGTCGTCGAAGTCGGCCGGAAGCACGAGCCCTCGATCCATCGCTAGTAGCACGCGATTCTGGACAGGCATGCGGCGAAACCCTGTGGCGTCAGATTTGCTCCGGTCGCGGTGTGATCTCGAAGTGACGGGGGTCTTGCCCGCGTTGAATGATTCTTAGCTCGTCGGCGATCGTGGACTTATTGATCTTGTGCGGAGTGAAGCCTTTGCTGGCCAAACTCCCGGGGTTGTCGCGGTAGCACTCCGCCCACCGTTTCGCGGTCGGCCAGGACAACTAGAACAGCGGTGCGGCCTGACTGATCGGGACCTGCTAATCAACCACCAGCCGGCCCAGCCGAAGGCGGTGCTGAGGCGTCACGGCAGCGTTAGCGTGGGACTCGAAGACCTCCTGGGCGTGAAGCGGTTCCTCAACGGCTCCACTCCACGACAGGAGGTCTGCTTTACAAGATCAACTCAAAACGAAGCGTCACAACCAGTCGACCAACGTCCCCGGTCAGTACAGCTAGGTCCGCATCGACTCACCTACCGATAGAGCCGATAGCTGTCTCCGCCCACGGCGATCTCGAGGTAGCGACGTTGGCGCCCGAAGGAGATTCGTTCCTCCTTCTCCTGAAAACGGCCCAGCAAGTACTCCCTAGCTAGAGCGGCTAGCAAGCCAAGAACCGCGAGCTGCCCTTCGCGCTCCCAGTCGAACTCTTGGTACTTGAAACCGTTGGGGACGTCGAGAAAGAATGCCTCGACCCCGGAACTCCAGATCCGAGCGTGGCGGGAAGCGGCGTCGGCGCTGTCGGGTCGCGAAAGGCGTATGAGGATGTCCACGTACCCCGCCCGCCGACTGCTTTCCGTGGACAGGCGACCATCTTTGGCGAGGGCGTCTCTGACGACTGTCTCAACCTCATCTAGGTCCACCCGCCCGACCTCCTGATCTAGTTGAGGTTGCGCCTGCACAGCAAGGGGGTTCGTACGCGGACCGGCCACGGGGTTGAGCCAACGGCTGATCACTCCCCATCTGCTGCTTTGGCCGGCCGGACACGCCGGACCGGTCATCTGAACCGCCCTTCTCAGTCGGTCTTGCACCCGACCGACTTACTAGCGCCGTCTTGCTCGCTAGCCGTTCCTCCACCAAGTGGTGTTCTGGCCCCTGACCCAGTTGTCGATGCCACCGTAGCGCCGCTCAATGTGCACGTGGTAGCGGGCGAGCCTTTGCATTCCTGGGCTCATTCGCTGCCAGTGATTCATGGCTGGCCCCAAGGAGACCCGGCCTCTACCGATACGAACGGCGTTATTCCCATTGCTCAGCCAGCTGGCCGCCTTCGGACCGTACCTGGCTGCTGCCCGAGCAACGTACGGCGCCGCGATACGCGCGCCGATCACGATGGCCGGCAGGAAGAAGGCCTCTCCGTCAGGATCAACGAAGCTGACCGGATTGTCGTTCGCGTACGTGTAGTGGTCGTCCTGCTCGGTCGGGTCGGGCTGCGTGAACCGGCCGAGCGCGGGGTCGTAATACCGGATGCCGAGCTTGTAGAGGCCGGTGCTGGTGTCGAGGTAGCCGCCCGTGTACCGGTAGGGGTTGACGACGGTTCCGCCCGAACTGCGAGCCTGGCCGTAGGGGTCGTAGCTGTAGCTGTTGGCTTTGCCTCCGGCGGGGTTGATGAGCGCCACGACGGAGCCGAGGCCGTCGAAGACGTAGTAGTGGCTGGTGTTGCTGGTTCGCGTCGCGACCAGCGTCCCGCCGGGGTCGCGGACGTATGTCGTCGTGACGCCAGCGGTGGTCTCGGCGGTGATACCGAGCGCGGTGTTGCGGTACGTGGTGCCGCCGGCGCTGAGCCGGGTCTTGTTGCCAGCGCCGGTGTAGGTGCGAGCGTAGGCGGACCCGGCGGTGACGGAGGTGTTCTGCAGCTTGGGGTTCCACGCGCCGGCAGTGCGGGTCGTCGACCCCACGGCGTCGGTCTCGGCGCCGTTGAGGTCGTAGGCCCAGCCGGCGCTGCTGCCGGCGCGGGTCAGGATCTGGTTGGCGTCGTTGTAGGTGAACGCGGTCGTGCCTCCGGTGCCAAGCGGGCCGAGGGTGGCGCTGGTGCGGTTCCCGGCGTTGTCGTAGCCGTAGCTCCAGGACGCGGTGACCGCGTTGCTGGTGTTGCGTTCCTCTGCCAAGGTGAGCCGGTCGAGGCTGTCGAGGGTGTATGTGGTGGTCTTGTCCGCGCTGCCTGCGGCGTTGTTCTCGACCCGGGTCCGCACCAGTGCGCCGTCGGTCGCGGTGCTGCCGACCATCCGGCTGTAGGTGTAGGAGAAGTCCGAGTGCCGAGTGGTGCCGGTCAGCGCCTTGATGTTGCTGACCCGCCCGGCATTGTCCAGCGTGGTGGTCATGACGGTCGAGGTCGTGCCGGTCGGGTAGGTGGTGGTGATCCGGGCGCCGTTGTTGTTGTAGCCGAATGTGGTGCACCGGTCCTTCGGCGCCGCGGCGCAGGAGCCGCCGGGCTCGAGCAGCGTGAGCAGCTCGTTCGCGGCGCTGTACGTGTAGCTGATGGTGCCAGCCGCGTCGGTCGCGGTTAGCACGTTCCCGACTCCGTCGTAGGTCAGGCTGGTGCTGCCGGTGCTGGGCAGGCTGCGGGCGGTCTCCCGGCCGAGCTTGTCGTAGGTCCAGGTGCTGGTGCCGCTCTGGTCGACCATCGAGGTCTGGTTGCCGTCGTCGTCGTAGCCGTAGGTGATGCACAGCCCATTGGTGATGTCGGTGCTGGTGCAGGTCGTCGCACCGTTGAACCGGACCTGGGTGATCCGGTCGAGGTTGTCGTGGGTGGTGCGGGTGACCTGTCCCTTGCCGTCGGTCGCGTTGACGACCCGGCCGATCGTGTCGTAGGTGGCGCTGGTGTCACCGAGCGGCGCGGGGTTGTCCACCGCGGTCTGGTTACCGCTGCCGTCGTAGGTGTAGGAGGTGATTTTGCCGCGACCGTCGGTGGCGCTGCAGACCTGGCCGAATTTGCCGCCGCACAACGCCGCCGCGGGCGCTGGGGGGTTGTAGGTGAAGGTGCTTTGCACTCCGCCGGTCGGCCCGTTGGTGGTGTCCTGAGTCTTGGTCAGGTTCCCTGGGCCGTCGTAGGTGAACGCGGCCTTGTTGCCGTCGCTGTCGGTGCTGGCGTTGGGTTGCCAGTGCGCGACGGCGTTGGTGACCGTGCCCGCCGTCTCGGCGTACGTGAGCGTGCTGGCGCCGCCGGTCGGGCTGGTGCTTCCGGTCGCCCGGTGGTCGCCGTCGAAGGTGCTGGTGGTGGTGTTCCCGGCGCTGGTGCCGGTCCCGAGGCCGTCGACCGCGCTGTTGACGTCACTGTTGACGGTGTAACCACGGCTGCGATTGCGCCCTAGGGCATCAACGGTCCGCAGCACCCGGCCACTGGGGTCGAAGTAGTGCGTGGTGGCCTTGCTGTTCGCGTCGGTCACCACCGTCTTGCCCGGGTAGGTGTGGACGGTGCCCATTGAGTCGGTGTAGGTGACGCTGCTGTCGGTGTAGGCGTAGGTGGTGGTCGGGCCCGTATCGGTGCCCGACAGGCTCGTCACCCGCATGATCGAGGTGACCCGGCCCTGGGTGTCATAGACCAGATTCGTCTTACGCCCAGCAGGGGTGACGATCTGCGATAACAGACCGGCAGCGTTGTAGCCGTAGGTGGTGACTTTGCCCGCCGGGTCGGTGTAGGAGGTCAGGTAGCTCATCAACGCGTCGTAGCCGTAGGCGGAGACGCGACCGGACGAGTCGGTCATCGATACCAGCTTGTCGTTGTAGGCCAGCGTGGTGCTGCGCCCAGCTGCGTCGACGATGTGCCCGACGTGGAAGCTGTTCGGGTCGTCGTAGTCGTACCGGGTTACGTTGCCGTTGCGGTCGGTCACCGAGATGAGCTTGCCGCCGCCGTCGAACGTGCGGACCTGACGGCTGGTGCGGTCGGTGATCGTGACGCCGGCGGCGGTGTCGTTGAACAAATCCACCCCACTGCCCGGCGCTGGTGGGTAGGCGCCGTGCGGGTTGGTGATGTCGTCGGGCTTGCGGAAGGCGAACGCGGTGCCGGTCGGGCCGCGCCACAGCGGGACGACCGCCCGGTCGACCAGCTCATCGGTGCCCGGTGACTGGTTCCAGCCAGCCGGCAACGGCCCGGGTGCGAACACGCTGTCCTTGCTGTTGTAGAACCGGCCTATCGACAGGCCGCCGCCCGGCCCAGCGACACTCAGGTCGTCGTTGGATAGCAGCAGGTTCCCGCTCGAGACGTTCACCGCCAGCTCGGCCCGGTCGGTGAGGTCTTGACGGGTGTAGGTGTACTGGCCCTGGTCGCCGGTGCGGTGGATGTACTCGATGTACAAGTACGGGCTGGCGCCGGTGGTCTTGGCGAACGCGACGCTCGACCCCGTCGTCGTCGACGTCGAGGACAGCTGCAGCCCATGGTTGGCGCTGCCGCCGTTGACCCAGGACTTGACCATGTCCAGCGGGTACAACGACATCGAGGTGGCCGTGTAGGGGCGGCTGTCCAACCCGGTGCTGGTCACATCCCCACCCGCGGTCGTCCAGTTCACCGTCGAAGTGGCCTTGGTCCAAGTCGCGGCGCTAGCGGTGAACGCGCGGGTCAGCGCCTTGGCCTGCAGCGTCGTGCCAGCCGCGCCGGCATCCGCGCTAGACACGTCCAGATTGAGCGACGTGAAGTAAACCTCGGCGCTGCGCGGCACCGGGCTGGTGTCGAACTGCACGATCGCGTTGTTCACCGCGCCGGTGGTGTCCTTCCCGACCCGCAGGGTGGTCTGGGTGCTGTAGTTCGTCGTCGTGGCTGTCGAGTTGAGGTAGGTCTGCGCGGCCGCGCCGGTGTCGTAGTACGGGTCGATCCGCACCGGGAACACGCGGGCCGGATCGTGCAACCATGCCGGGTCCACCGACAGCCGCACCGTCGGGGCACGGTCCGGGCCCGAGACCGTCATCCGCACCGCGGAGGTGGAGAACGCATCAGGCCGGCCGGAGCTGTCCTCGACGTTCGGCGGTACGTAGCTCAGCCGTGGCTGCCCGTCGCTGCCTACCGCCGCCAAGCCTCCGTCGGCGGTCGACCTCAGCGTCAGACCCTTGCTCAAGGTGGTGGCGAAGTCGAAGTCAGCGCCAGCCGCCGCCGAGTCCAGCGTCACGATCTCCTTCACGCCGCCGTCCAGCGCCTGATAGCTAAGATCGACACCGGGCAGCGCGCCCGGGTAGGTCATCGTGTCCCCAGCCGCGACGCCCTCCGCCCTCGCGTTGATGAGCTGAAAGCCGACCGCATCCCCGCCCACCCGAACCGTCACCGGCCCATCCGCGGCGTCACGGGGCAGGTCGAGCCGATAACTGTTCGCCCGGTTGCTCCGGCGCCCGGCGCCGTCGCTGGCCAGGGAGTTGTCGCTCTTCTGCCACCGCCCCTGCGCGTCCTGGTAATTGATCGGCCGACTCGCGATGCGGGCCTGCAACCGGCCCCCTTTCAACCGGAACGTCCGCGACGTCGCCGTCCGCAGCGACACCACCTCCCCGTCCGCAGCGCTCGCGCTCGGCCCGCCGGCCGGCCGATCCGGAGACGACACAGCCGCCTGCGCCGCCCCGGCAGGCGCAGGCTGAACCGGATCGGCGACGGGCCTGTCCGCGGCGGCGGTAGCCGGCCCGGCGTAGGCGACAACGACAAGAACGGCGACAGCGGCAGCCGTCAGGCGGGACGCGATCTGACGCGACGAAGAAGACATGATCATCCTGATCCTGGTGTGCCCGAGGGGGCGACGACACGGCACGAACACCAGGGGGCAAGAGCGGAACCCGACGATCCGAGAGGCGACAGCAGCCTGGGCAACAAGGAGCAACGCCGCGAACTGTGAACGCTAGGAGGCGGATCCGCTAGGCCGAATGCAGTAATTTCTTGGCGAGTAAGGCAATTGTCACCGATCAACCAGTTTGTCCACCCCCGCGAGGCGGGTTCGAAGAAGGCCCAGTGGGCCACTCACACGCGGGTGGCCTACGAGTCCGGAATTTGCGGCCCCTTGCCCCCGGATGGGCGGGTGGTCGGTTTGTCATTGAGGCGAGCGCGTCTGGTGCGACACGCGCCTCACTTGGGACGAGAACTCGCACGATCTCGCGGCGGCGCTCACGTCAGTGCCGACCGCCGCCGTCCTTGACGCCGCGCACGCCCGCAGCGCGGGGATGGTCGCGGTGGCGGACAATCTCCAGCGCCTCTTGGTGCAGAAGCGGGAGCGCCGTGGCGGCAACGCCTCTGACCGGTCGATGCCGAGGATCTCCAAGTCCTCCTCGCACGTGGCCGTAGCTTCCCGCGATGGCGGGTCTGCCAGATGCTGCCGCCGCTATAGCTGGTGTTTGCGGGCGGTGTCAATTTGTTCCAGTACGTCGCACAGACCGCTTCACTGGAGAGCAGACTCGTGCCCGCTGCGTGCCCGATCGGTGCGAACGGGCACGGTTCCCGACGGACCCGCGCGGAGATGATCATGCCCTCTGAACTGCAGCGATGCACTTCCGCGGACCGTCACGAAACGCCGGAATTCGACTTCCAAGCTGGGATGCTAAGCCGCGCATGCCCCAACAACTGACGGCGGCGCTTTGGGTGGGCGACCGGCTCCTGACGAGCTGCTGCTGCCTCGCGGCTCACCCTCGGCGTATGCGCTGGAGCTGTGACGGTTGAGTTTCCGCGGACAGCAGCAACCCGGATCAGGGCCGTCGCTTGGCGTATGCTCGAGCGGCGATCTTGCGGGCGCCGGTGACGTTTAGACGCCAGCGGGCCAGGTCGACGCTGACGCCGAAGCGTTCTGCGGCGGCCTCGTCGCTAGCCCCGTTGAGCGCGAGGCGTCTGGCGGCGTCGGTGGGCAGCAAGAGCTCCCCGCTCAGTTCGGCGGCTTCGGTTTCGAGGGCGCGGTTGGCGACGCGACACCCGGTGTTGTCGGTCAGCGCAGCGGCGAAGGGATGTTCCAGGACGACGTGGGCCATCTCGTGGCTGGCTGTGGAGACCCGACGTTCAAAGGGGTGCCCATCGTTCTCGATGATCACGGTGCTGCCGTCTGTCAGCGGGATCAGGGCTCCGGAGAACACCTGCGGGCGCACGGTGCGGAAGTGGTTGCGCACCTTGGCCGGGCACTCCAGTTCTGACAGGCGCAGTACCTGCACCCCATACAGCTCCGCCTGGGCGAAGGGGTCGAACCGGTCGTGGGCTGTCAGGTACAGCTCTTGACGCAGCTCCAGGGCCAGCCTGCGCAAGGCGCTCTTGTTCACTCACGGTCCCGGCGCTGCGCCGCGGCGCGGCGCAACGTGGCTCGGATGACCTCCTGCAGCATCGCGACATCCGCCTCGTCGAGGTCAGCCCGGGCGCGCAGCAGCGGCGCAAGCTCGGCCGCCAGCTCCGGCTGGACACTGGCCTGACCAACTCCACCGGGTTCGACGAGGAAGTTCTCTGCCGGCATCCGCAGCCACCGCACCAGCGTCATGAAGCCTTCGGCGTCGGGTTTGTAGCCGTTGCGCAACCGCGACAGCAGCGAGGGCGTCACCCCGCACTCCGCCGCCAGCTGCCGCCAGGACAGCCCCCGGGCGATTCGTGCCTGATCCAGCGCCTCCTGCAGCCCACGGGCGTCGATCTTGGTCTTGGCCATGCGCAGCTCCTGACTGAGGTCCCGCAGTGTTGCACTTTCGGACCGGTGGTTGCATCTCGACCCGCCGTGTGTTACTCCTAGGGTGGTCCGATATCGATTCACTGAGTGAAAGAAGGAACACCATGGCGATGACGCCGATCACCACTGACCTGCAGGTCCACCACCAGGGCATCAACATTGACATCGAGTCGATCGCTCCGGCCCGTCAGTTCGCCGCCGACGCCTACGACGTGGCGAACATGACGATCACTGCGACCGTGACGTCGCCGGTCGAGCAGTCCTACCGGCTTGTCCTAGCGGCCGATGTCGAGGCCGGCACCTCGGCGTTCGTGCGGGTCGTGTCCGCCAGCAAGGCGCACTTCAAGGACACGCGGACCTTCAAGCGCATCGTCCACAAGGAAGCCGAGATCTTGCGGCCGGTGCTGGCCAAGGCCGGCATCGCGCTGCAGCCCGGCGACGAGCAGCAGCAGCTGCAGGAACACGCCAAGGGCTACAAAATCGCCGACATCACCATCCCGGCCGGCCAGCAGGTGCTGCGCATCCACGCCAGCCAGAAGCTGAACCCGGTCGAGGGCAACCCGCGCCGCTACCGCTTCACGATGTACGCCCCGCAGCTCAGCCTTGCCCCGGTCAGCAACGTCCGCCTCGGTGCCACGGTGATCTTCCCGCTGGACTTCAAAGGCATCATTGACCCGCCGCTGGTCGAGCAGATGCCGGGCCAGCCGCCGGTCAACCTCATCGCGGGCGGCGACACCCCCGTGCAGGTTGGCGCCCAGCAAGCCTACGGCTGGGCCTTCCAGGCCGACCCAAAGATCACCATCTCCTACACCCACAACTGAGCCACCGGTGAACCACCCGACCTCCACGGCGGACGAACAGCCCGTCAGGGGTCACCCGACAACGCCGGGCCTCACCGACCAACGGCGTCGCTGGCTGCGCCCGGGCGCGGCGGTCGTCGTGCTCACAGCGGTCGCCGTGCCGGCATTGCTCGTCGCCGCCGCGCTAGCAACCGGCCGGACGGCCCTGATTGGGGCGTCGGCTCTCGTGCTATCCGGGCTCGTGTGCCGGCTCGCCCTGGCCGCGGCCGGGCTGCTGGTGCGACGGACCACCTTCAGCCGGGTGCCGCTGGACGATCAGCTCCCCGCGGACGTCTGGGCCGGGATCCTGGCGGTGCCTGTCGCCACTGTCCTTGCATCCGGACTCGCCGGCGCCGGCCTGCCTTGTGGACGCTGACCATCGGGCCCCAGGCCCCGCTGGGAGGCGCCTACCGCGGAACCGCAGCCTCTGCGATTGTTGCGGCCGGCGTGATCGCGATAGGCGTCCCGACGCTCGCCGGATACCGGATCGCACTGCAGAGCCGCGGCGAGCAGCCCGTTCTGTTCAGTCCGATCGCGTCCCCCGCGGCGATCCGACGCGAGCTCGCGCACCGGTGCGCCGGGTTGCGTTCGCGCCGGCGCTGGCTGCTCCCGCAGCTCCGGCAGCGGCTCATCGTGGCGGCGACGACCCCCGCAGCCGGGCCGCCTGACCCCGGACGGCGGCAGCCGCCGGCCGTCCCCACGCGGGTCCGCGCCGTCGCACTCGGCGGCCTCGCCGTCATCATCACCGCCGCCGGCTTGCTGGCACAACCCTCCCCGGCAGCCGCGCTGGGCAAGCCGCCGCAGTCCTTGCACTGACGGGCTGCCTGACCGTGCTGGTCATCGGCGTTGACCTGTACCGGCTCGTGCTCGCCGAGCTATCGGAGGCCGCGGTGCTGTCACGGGCCGAGGCAGCCCTGCAGGGTCGCGGCAAGACGCCCGCAAGCATGCCGAGCCGTCCCCGCCCGCAAGCGCTCGCTTGGCCCCAGCGCCGTCGCCGACCCGTTGCCGGACACCGCCGGATTTGACGCCAGGCCGCCCGCTCGCACGAGAGCGAGCAAGGAGAGCATCACTCGCCCTCGCGCGAGGAGCTGCACCGCGCGAAGAGCCCGACAAGGTCGCGGGACGGACAGCCTGGCAGCCAAGTTGGCAGCCAACTGCGCGAAGTTTTGCGGATCCCGGCGTATGGCGTCGGACGCGATCATGGCCTGGCCTGCAGGTACGGACGGAAGCGGCCGGCTACGGACACTCACCCGCGGCTCTGAAAAGCGTGGGGTCGGCGGTTCGAGCCCGCCCCTGACCACTCCTCCCGTCGTACGCCCCAGCCTGTACGGCGACCTGCGGATCCCGCTGCGGGGCGTTGCCGCCCGCTTACTACGCGGCGGCGCTCAGCGCACGCGCGTCTCGGCGGCGGCCTTCACGCCGGCCAGCGTGTCGGCGATCCCGTGCTGCACGTGCTCGTCTCCCGCGTCCGCGCGCGTCGTGTGGACCGCGACCTCCACCTCCGAGCGGCCCTCGACCGCGCGGACCGTCAGCGAGCCGGAGTAGTCGTGCGGACCCTCGGCGCCCCACTCGACCGAACGCGCCTGGTCGTCGGTGCGGAACCACGCCGTGCCCTCGACCGTGCGCCCGTCCTCCAGGGTCGCGGTGGTGCGCACCTCCTCGCCACCGGTGCGCTCGGCGGAGGTGAGCCGCGCGAAGTACTCCGGCAGGTTGCCCACCTCGGACAGGTAGGCGTAGAGCGCGTCGGGGTCCACCGCGACGGTCGTCGTACCGGAGAAGTCAGCCATGCCAGCAGATCTGGCCCCGGCCGCGACGGCGCAAACCCGACGAGCCGGGTACGACGAACGGCGCCGTACCCAGAGGTACGACGCCGTTGCTGTCGGTCGGCCCGTCCGGGGGGGGAGAGGGCCGACCGTCGTCCGGGAGCTAGCTCTGCGGACGAGGCTGGGGGATGCCGGCGAGCAGGTTGCGCACCTCGGCCTCGCGGTAACGGCGGTGACCGCCGAGGGTGCGGATCGAGGTGAGCTTGCCGCTCTTGGCCCAGCGGGTCACCGTCTTGGGGTCGACACGGAACATCGTCGCAACCTCTGCCGGGGTGAGCAGAGCCTCTGACTCGGGGGTACGGGTGCTCATCGCTGGGTCCTCTCGCTGTGGGGCGGAACTGCCCCGCTGTCACAACGATGGTCGGCGATGTCCTCAATGCGCACTATGGCCTAGTCGGGCCATCTTGCGACTAGTCAATTTGCGCTCTCCACGGCCTGAAGTGCCTGCATGCGTGCGGTCACGCGCCCGTACGCCGCCGCCGCCCGGTCGCCGTCGCCCTCGGTCAGCGCGGCCAAGGCCTGCGCGACATCGCGCGCCGACTCGTCCTCGCGCAGCGCGTCGTCATCAAGCAGGTGCACCAGCCCGCCGTAGTCGAGCTCGACCATCGACCGCGGGTGGAACTCCTCGAGCCACCGGCCGAGGTCCTCGACCGCGGCGGTGACCATGCTGTCCTCGAGGGTCGCCCGCAGCACCGCGAGAGCTCGGGCGGTCCGACGACGGGCCCGTGACATCGCGGTCCGGTAGACGAGGGTGCGCCCGCTGACGCGGGTGGCGCCGTCGCCGGGGGTCCCCACGGCGTACTCGCGCTCGTCGGGCTCGACGAGGACGAACCAGCGCATCGGGACCTGCCAGGTGCTGGTGAGCACGTGCGTGTGCAGGTCAGGGTTGTCCAGGCGCCACTGCTCGAGCTCGTCCTCGGCAACCTCGGCGACCGGGCGCGGGATGAAGACGTCGGCGAGGTCCTCGGGCAGCAGCTCACGGAAGTCACCGCTCGCCTCGCAGGCGCGCAGCCGGGTGCGCCACGGGCACAGCAGCGTGACGCCGTCGACCTCGGTGACGAACGCGTGCTCGCCGAGCACCGGCAGATAGCTGGGCGGCCGGCCGATCAGGGCCCGTGTGCCGGCGGCGTGCTCCATCGCCAGACCCCCCGCCACCGACGGGATGTTGCCTGCCTTGAGGTAGGCCTCCCACCGCTTGCGCTCCAGGCCCTCGAAGGCGGCGAGCGGCTCGTAGACCCGCAGGTGCGCCACGTACGCCGTCACGCCGGCATCGTCGCACGCGCCCCGCAACCGCGTGACCCTCGCTAGGTTGGTGGTCATGGGCGTCTTCGACCGGACCGATCACCTCAAGGATGCAGG
>JANPHZ010000117.1:0-6391 GCA_031424715.1 Frankiaceae bacterium | reverse complement strand
CGCCCACCGCCCGGCCCGGCAGATGGCACCGACACCGTTCATCGAGATGACGTCGGGCTACTTCCAGCGCGGCGTGGGGCTGCTGCCTCAGCAGGGCGACAGCTCGCCGTGGCGGCTCGAGCAGCACTACGGCAAGGACTCTGCGCTCTTCGGCGGAGCAGTGGACGATCCGGCCCTGGAGTTCCGCCGCACTGACCAGCCCGCCCGCACCGCCTGACCTCGTCCGCACCGCCTCCCCGCCGCTGCGCTCCCCCTCCGCGATCACCGCCGACTGCTGAGCGCGCGCCGGACCCGCCCCGCCCCTCCGTGGTCACCGCCGACTCCTGAGCGCGCGCCGGAGCCCAGCACGGCAGTGATCACCAACGCGCCGCAGTGCCGCCTCTCTCCGCGCTCCCCCTTCTCGATCACCGCCAATTGCTGAGCCTGCGCCGGACCGCACACCGGCAGTGATCACAGCGGCCGTACGACGGACGACGCCGCGGGAGGCGAGGCGGGCGCGCTCAGGACCGGCGTGACGGCCACGGCGCATCAGCGGGGCGCAGGTGGGCGAACCCGGTGCGCACGGACTCCGACGCTGCAAGCACACCGAGGCAGCACATGGCGTTCTCGATCTCCCCGGCCAGCACCCGTCGTACGGCGTCCTCCAGCACCACCCACTCAGTGGTCATCTCGACCTCTTCGTGCTGCTGCACCTGGCGTTCCACCGGATGCACGTCGCGGGCGAGGAAGAGGCGGATCGCCTCGTCAGTCATCCCCGGTGAGGTGAGCGCGTCGACGAGCGTGTGCCAGGTTTCCGCGCCCAGACCGGCCTCTTCGGCGAGCTCGCGACGGGCCGCCTCGACCGAGGGTTCGCCGGCGACGTCCAGCAGTCCCGCCGGGATCTCGTCGAGCGGTCGCCCGACCGGGTGGCGGTACTGCCGCACCAGCAGCACCCGGCCCAGGTCGTCGAGCGCGATGACGCCGACGGCCCCCGGGTGCTCCACGACGTCGCGCTGCGAGGAGGTCTCGCCTGGCATCGACACCTGGTCGCGGCGCACCGAGATGATCCGGCCCTCGTAGACCCGCTCGCTGTTCAGCACCTCGTAGTCATGCACCCGGTCACCCTGCCAGAAGGCTCAGAGCAGGCCGCTGTCCTCGAGCGACACGACCCGCAGCTGGGGGTCCGAGCGGGTCACCCGGAAGCCGTATCGACCTAAGGCCGAGCGCAGCGCGGCGTCGGAGTGCAGCGGCCGCTGCTCCCCCGCCCAACCGGTCTCGTCGTCGTACGGCGGATGGTCTCCCGCGGTGTCGAACAGCGTGACGGCGCGCAGCCGGCCCGTCGGGTCGTGCCGCACGCCTTGGACCAGAGCGCGAAAGCCCGCCCGGCGCAGCCGCACGGCCCACCGCTGGCTCAACCCCCTGTCCCCGCTGGAGAAAAGCTCGTAGGTCACCCCTGCGCTCCGGGCCCGGGCGGCCGTCAAGTTGGCAGCGCGGGGACTGCCCGCGGGGGCCGTCACGGTCAGGTGGGACCGGCGACGCAGCTCGTCGTCGGGAAGCAGTCCGCCGACCAGGTGCTGGAAGGTCTCGAGCGCTGCGGCGACCGGCGTCGTGGCGAGGTAGCACGCGCCGTCGGGGTGCGGAAGGTCGAAGCGCCCGAACCCGTCCGGGTCAGCTCCGGCCGGTACGCCGGAGAACCACCACGGGCTGGCCCGGCGGGACAGGAACACGCGGTGCAGAACGACCCCGGCCAGCGGCCGCGTCGGCAACGACCCCAGAGAGCCGACGGCGGGCGGTTCGAGCAGGGGCACGGCTCAGCCGGCAGCCGCGACGGTCTGCCGGGCCAGTCGCAGGACGAGCTCGGCGTCTCCGTCGCGCAGGGCCGCGGCCGGGGTCCGGTCTCCCAGCGCCGGAGCGCTCGTCACGAGCCAGGACGCGACCGTCAGGGGCAGCAGCGGGCCGTCGAGCAGAGCCAGGACATCCGGCAATCCCGGCAGCACCCGTCGTCCGTCGAACTGCACCACCGGGTAGACGATCCGGCCGTCGCGGTTGCGCACGCGCAGCAGCCCGTGGTTCTTGCTCACGGCCTGCACGCTGACGTCGAGCAGCCGCGCGGTGTCGGCCTGGCTCAGCGCCGGTCCGACGTGCGCGCTCCACTCCTGATCGGCCAGGTCCTGCTCGAGCACCGCGAGCGCCAGCGCCTGCGCCGGCGCGCTCGCGCGCCCGTAGAGCGATCGCACATCTGCCACGAGCATCAACTCCTTCAACCTCGATGCTACCCCTCAGGGTGCCCACCTTGATTGGCCCGCGTAAGGCGGCTCACGGCGTACGGTCCGGAGGTGGCGTACGACGTGGCAGCGGAGAGCAGCCGCCTGCTCGCGGGGGCGCTGCCAGACAACGACGTCCGGCTCAGCCGCCGCCGTCGCTTCATCCCGCTCGCGGTGGACCGCGACGGCGACGTGGCCGCCACGATGTTCCTGCGTCGAGGCGTCAGCGGCGCACCGATGCTCGACGTGCACCTGTGGGAACGACACGCGGACGGCTGGCACTACCTCGGCGGCGGTGGGGGATCAGCGAGCGATATCGGCACTGCTCGACCGGACGCGGCCGCATGGGGCGCCCCGGGGTGGAGCCCCGGCTTCGGCGGTGCGCGAGGTCGGCCTCGTCCGGCGGGCGAGGCCTGGTGGGTGGGCTATGCCCAGATCCGACTGGCCCGGGAGGTGACGAGCTTGCAGGTCGGCACGCGCCAGCTGCCCGTGGCCGCGCACGGGATCGCCGTCGTCGTCTGGCGCGATGAGCCGCCGGCGTCCGTCGAGGCCGTCGACGCGGGGTCCCATGGGCTCGGCCAGACCCGCTTCCTCAGCCAGCCCTGGCGTCCCGCTGCCTCCCATGAGCCCATGCGAACAGCGGGTGGGGACGCGTGATTGATCCGACCGCGACCGCGCTTCCCGGCGTTCGCCCCAGAGGTGCCATGCAACGCAACGGCCGAGATCCGTCTCCCCAGCGCGGAACGCCAGACGAAAGCGCGGTCTCTCCCAGAACGCCTACTCCACCGAAGGGGACAGCTGCCAAGCCCTCCGTTCGGGCTCAATCTCCCTTGTACTGACGATGCTCGTCGACTCCAGGTAGATCCAGTCCTCCGGGATCGGCCCGCCACCGAGAACCTCTTGCGCCCGCGCCCGGAACTCATGGTGCAGATCTGCCAGGCGAGCCCGATAGGCCTCCGCCTCCGGCTTGGACGTGACCAGCGCAGGAGAGATCACCGATGGCCGAACCCCGTCCGAGGGCGACTCGGCATAGCGAAAGGTGGCGTCCACCACGCGCGCCTGAGCCAGAGCGATCAGAGACTTGTACAGGGCCGCAAGCTGCTCCGGCTTCGACGAGTCGAACCGAACCATGTACTCGTCGGCGGCGTACACCCGCTCCGTGACTCGGCCGGAAGGACGCTCTTCGACGACCTTCACGAGCCCTACTTCCTCCATCTTGCGAAGGTGGTAGTAGAGGGAGTTCGGTTCGACGCCGAGCCTCGCCGCGAGTTCCTTCGCGGTCAGCTGGCGCGGTGGATAGCGGAGCGCCTCGTCGATGCGGATACGAAGGGGGTCGGCCCCCACGACCGCGAGCCGGTCGTTCTCAACGCGTCTGCGTCGTCCCGATGGAGTCCTCAGCGTGCCCTGATCTGCCGCCATGCGTGACGTCCTCTCCATAACCAGTGAAGGTGTCGCCACTGTAGTGAAGAGCATTTCACTGGTCAAGGGAGGCGCCTGCACCCAAGCGCGGGACCAAGCGGGTCGGGCACCCGCTAGCACCGCCGCCCCGGCTTGCGTCAGGCCGACTGAGCGTGAACCCCGCACCCGTGGACTGACGTAAGCGAGCCGGGTGGCAGCTAGAGCGGGAGGCGGGCCGACTCGTTGCGGACCACCGCGGCAGCGATCAAGCCGGCGAACAGCGGGTGCGCGCGCGTCGGGCGGGAGCGGAACTCCGGGTGCGCCTGCGTCCCGACGTAGTAGGGGTGCACCGAAGCCGGCAGCTCGACGTTCTCCACCAGGTTGCCGTCCGGAGACGTGCCGGAGAAGACCAGCCCGGCGGCCTCAAGGGCGGGCCGGTAGGTGTTGTTGACCTCGTAGCGGTGTCGGTGCCGCTCGGTCGCCGGGTCGTCGCCGTAGGTCCGCGCGATCACCGAGTCGGCGAGCAGCTTGGTGGGCCACAGCCCCAGCCGCATCGTGCCGCCCATGTCGCGCTCCCCGGAGACCACGTCCTCCTGGTCCGCCATCGTCGCGATGACCGGGTCAGGGGTGGCGGGGTCGAACTCCGCCGACGAGGCCTTCTCCATCCCCGCCAGCGACCGCGCGGCCTCGATCACCATGCACTGCAGGCCCAGGCAGATGCCCAGCGTCGGGATCTGCTGCTCACGCGCGTAGGTCAGCGCGCCGAGCTTGCCCTCGATCCCTCGTACGCCGAAGCCCCCGGGCACCAGCACGCCGTCGACGTCACCGAGCTGAGCGGCAGCGCCGGCAGGGGTCGCGCAGTCGTCGGAAGCCACCCACTTCAGCACCACCTTGGCGTCGTTGGCGAAGCCGCCGGCGCGCAGCGCCTCGGTGACCGAGAGGTAGGCGTCGGGTAGGTCGACGTACTTGCCCACCAGGGCGATCGTCACCTCGCGCGCGGGGTGATGAACCCGCTGCAGCAGCCGGTCCCAGTCGGTCCAGTCGACGTCACGGAAGGCCAGCCCCAGCCGGCGTACGACGTAGGCATCCAGGCCCTCGGCGTGCAGGACCTTGGGGATGTCGTAGATCGACGGCGCGTCGACGGCCGAGACCACCGCGTCGATGTCGACGTCGCACATGTTGGCGATCTTGCGCTTGATGCCGTCGTTGATCGGGCGATCGGAGCGGCAGACGATCGCGTCGGGGGTGATGCCGATGGTGCGCAGCGCCTGCACAGAGTGCTGGGTCGGCTTGGTCTTGAGCTCCCCTGACGGGCCGATGTAAGGGATCAGGCTGACGTGCAGGAAGAAGCAGCGGTCGCGGCCCACCTCCTGGCGCACCTGGCGGGCCGCCTCGAGGAACGGCAGCGACTCGATGTCACCGACGGTGCCGCCGATCTCGGTGATGACGATGTCGACGGCGTCGGTCGCGAGACCGCGGATGCGGTCCTTGATCTCGTTGGTGATGTGCGGGATGACTTGGACGGTGTCGCCGAGGTAGTCGCCGCGCCGCTCCTTGGCGATGACCGCGCTGTAGACCTGCCCGGTCGTGACGTTGGCGTCGCCGTGCAGGTCCTCGTCGAGGAAGCGCTCGTAGTGCCCGACGTCGAGGTCGGTCTCGGCGCCGTCGTCGGTGACGAAGACCTCACCGTGCTGGAACGGGTTCATCGTCCCGGGGTCGACGTTGAGGTAGGGGTCGAGCTTTTGCATCGTGACCCGCAACCCGCGCGCCTTGAGCAGCCGCCCGAGCGAGGACGCCGTCAGCCCTTTGCCGAGCGAGGAGGCGACGCCCCCGGTGACGAACAGGTGGCAGGTCGTCTGGCTGGGCCGGTCAGCGGCGGCTCGGACCAACAGGGGCTCCCCGTGCTCGGAGCGGACCTGACGTCCGCTGCACGGAAGTTCACTCTATCCGGCGGCGTCGCCCAGCTGCGCGCGACGCGCCACGACCGCGATCGTCGCGGGCAGCGCCACGAGGATCGCGAGCCCGACGACCGCCGACCCGCTGTCGTTGAGGGCGAACCCCAGGGCCGACGCCGTTGCCACGGCCAGCAGCCCCGCCCGCCAGGCGGGAGCCTTCTCGAACACCTCCCGGAGCCTTGCCGGCGGTCGTCGTACGACGAACACCAGCACCAGCACGACCACAGGCAGCAGGGCCGTGACCGGCGAGTGGAACAGCAGCGCGGCGTTGGCCGCGGCTTTGCGCTGCAGCACGTCGACCGCGGTGCCGTCGAGCACCTGGCCGACGAACCGCCCCAGGTGCGTGCGGTCTTGCGCGGCCCGCAGGTAGTCAGCGACGCCGAACGCCGTCACGACCAGCGCCCCGGTGACGCCGGCCACCGCGAGGCGACCGAGGCTCGCCGTTCGCCCGCTGAGCAGCAGCACCAGCACCGCGTACGCCGGGACGAGGGCCAGGACGCCGCCGACGTCGCTCCCCCACTGGGGGGCGCCGTCCACGACCACGACCAGGGCGGTCAGCGCGGCGAGGGCGGGACGGCGGGTAGCAGCGGCGGCGAGCAGCACGGCGGCTGCGAGGACCCCGAAGGCGACGTTGCCGATGCCGGCGAACCGACCGGCCACGAGCGGGGAGTAGCCCGCGACCGACGACAGCTGCAGCGAGGCACCGGTCAGCAGGTCCACCGTGACGATCGCGGCGACCATCCCGCAGGCCAGCCCGGCCCGGCTCAGCACGCCTCTGCCGAGCATCGCCAGTGC
>JANPHZ010000116.1:0-2354 GCA_031424715.1 Frankiaceae bacterium | reverse complement strand
TGTGCTCCGGCGCCGGAGCGCCCTCAGCGCGACCGCCACGCCCGCGCCCACCACGGCTGCGCCGCTTGGGCCCGTCTGTGCCCTCTGTCGCGTCCGCGCCGGTAGCGCTGCCCGCCGGGCGGTCGCTCTCCACCGGCGGGACCGGCTTGGCGCGACCATCGGCCGGCTTGGGCCGGTCGTCCGCGGACTTCGGTCGATCGTCGGAACGGCCACCCTCGGAGCGGCCACCGCGGCCACCACGACCGCCACTGGGGCGGTCGTCGAACCGCTCCGGCGCGGCGCGCTTGCTGTCGTCGACGGGCTCCTCGTGCACGATCACGCCGCGTCCGCGGCAGTGCTCGCACGGCTCGCTGAACGACTCGAGCAGCCCCTGACCGACCCGCTTGCGGGTCATCTGCACCAACCCAAGCGAGGTGACCTCGGCCACCTGGTGCTTGGTCCGGTCGCGCCCCAGGCACTCAACGAGCCGTCGTACGACGAGGTCGCGGTTGCTCTCGAGCACCATGTCGATGAAGTCGATGACGATGATCCCGCCGAGGTCGCGCAGCCGCAGCTGGCGGGCGATCTCCTCGGCGGCCTCGAGGTTGTTGCGGGTGACCGTCTCCTCGAGGTTGCCGCCCTTGCCGACGTACTTGCCGGTGTTGACGTCGACCACGATCATCGCCTCGGTGCGGTCGATGACCAGCGAGCCGCCGCTGGGCAGCCAGACCTTGCGGTCCAGCGCCTTCGCCAGCTGCTCGTCGATGCGGTGCTCGGCGAACACGTCGCGCTCCCCCGTGTGGTGCGACAGGCGCGGCGCGAGGTCGGGCGCGACGAACTCGACGTAGTCGCGGATCGTGTCCCACTCGCTCTCGCCCTGGACGATGAGCCGGGCGAAGTCCTCGTTGAAGATGTCGCGCACGACCCGGATGAGCAGGTCGGGCTCGGCGTGCAGAAGGACCGGCGCGCCACCCTTGGCGCCCTTGGTCTTGATGACCTCCCACTGCGCCTGCAGCCGGCGTACGTCGGCAGCGATCTCCTCTTCGGATGCGCCCTCGGCGGCGGTGCGCACGATGACTCCGGCGCCGTCGGGGACCGCGCTCTTGAGGATCGCCTTGAGCCGGTTGCGCTCGTTCTCGGGGAGCTTGCGGCTGATGCCGGTCATCGAGCTCTCGGGCACGTAGACGAGGTAGCGGCCCGGCAGGCTGATCTGGCTGGTGAGCCGGGCGCCCTTGTGCCCCATCGGGTCCTTGCTGACCTGGACCAGGACCTCCTGGCCGGACTTGAGGACCGACTCGATCTTGCGCGGGCCACCGCCCGCGCCCATCAGGTCGTAGTTGACCTCACCGGCGTAGAGCACGGCGTTGCGGCCCTTGCCGATGTCGACGAACGCCGCCTCCATCGAGGGCAGGACGTTCTGCACCTTGCCGAGGTAGACGTTGCCGGCGTAGGACTGCGCGCTCGCCTTGGTGACGTAGTGCTCGACCAGGATCCCGTCCTCGAGCACGGCGATCTGGGTGCGGTCGCCCTTCTGCCGCACGACCATGGTGCGCTCGACGGCCTCGCGGCGGGACAGGAACTCCGCCTCGGTCAGGATGGGCGCGCGGCCCCGACCGCTGTCGCGACCCTCCTGCCGGCGGACCCGCTTGGCGGCCATCCGGGTCGAACCACTGATTCCCCGTACGCCGTCCTCGCCGGCCTCGCCGGCGCCGCGCACAGACCGCTGGCGGGGCTCGCGGGCCTCACGCTGGCGCGGCTCGCGGACGTGCACGACGGTGCCGGGCGGGTCGCCTGCGTCCGGCGCGTTGTCGCCGCCCCCGGTGCCCGAGCGGCGGCGACGGCGGCGCCGGCGTCGGGTGCCGTCCGGAGCGGTCTCGTAGGCGCTGTCGTCGGAGGTGTCCTCGTCGCCCGAGTCGGGCTCGTCAGACTCGCCGGCCGAGGCGCTGTCGGAGGTGCCTGCAGCGTCGCCCTCGGCGCGCGGCCCACGCCCGCGGCGGCCGCGGCGACGGCGACGGGGCCGGTCGGGGTCGTCGTCGTCGTCCTCGTCGGCATCGTCGGCATCGTCAGGACCGTCGGCGCTGCTGCCGTCGGCGCCCGTGGGCTCGATCAGGGTCGGGAGCAGGGCGGACGGCGTCACGGCGCCGTCGGTGCCGGCTCGCCGGCGGCGGCGCGGTGCCACCGCGGCGGCCGCGTCACTGCTGCCTGCGAGCTCGTCCTCGACGTCGTCGGCCTCCTCGTCGAGGGCGGAGTCGGTCACGGCGGGCGCCTGGAAGGTCACCGTCGCCGGGACGCGCTTGCGGGTCCGCTTGACCGGCGGATCAGCCGTCTCGGTCGGCTCGGCGGGGACGGCGGTGTCCGCGGGCGTGGCACGGGAA
>JANPHZ010000115.1:0-5158 GCA_031424715.1 Frankiaceae bacterium | reverse complement strand
CCCAGGCCATCATCGTCCTGCGCGTTCAGATCCGCCGCCAGGTCGATCTCGTGGGTCACGGTCGCCTCCTCACTAGGCCAAATGCTAAGTGAGCTGCCCTGCACTCAGTCTGGCCGGGGCGGCTGCCACTGCTCGGCGGCCTCGAGCCGTCGTCGTACGCCCTCGCCTCCCACCGCAGCGATCGCCGTCAGGTCGCCCACCACGACCAGCTGTGAGCGGGCTCGCGAAAGCCCGACGTAGAGCATCTCGCGGGCCTGCGCCTCGCTGCTGAAGCCGTTGACGGCCAGGACCACGCAGCTGCGCTCGAGCCCCTTGAAGCCGCTCACCGATCCGTAGAGAACGGAGTCGCCGGCGAAGTAGTCGTCCCAGTAGCCGTCGTACCCCCGCGCGCCTTCCACCACTTCCACCTGCACCGGGTGGCGGTGGTGCGTCGTGAGCAGCGCTAGCTGCCCGGGCTCCCAAATCTCGTCGAGCTCGTCCATCGCGTCGTCGGCCCGCTCGAGGGCCTCCTCCGGGGCGCACTGCACGAACCGCACCCGCGGTCCCTTCAGCCCGCGGGCCTTGCTGGGCTCGGCGGTCAGGCTGCCGAAGACGTTGGCGATCCGCTGGGTGTTGCGCAGGTTGCGGCCCAGGCAGATCGGCGGCGTGTCGATGGGCACCTCGCCCCGGCGGGTGAACACGCGCTGCTCGTTGTCGAGGAAGACGTAGAGCCCCTGCGACGGATCGCGCAGGCAGGCGTTCAACGAGCTCCACCACCGCTCGCCGAAGTCCTGGCCCTCGTCCACGACGACCGCGTCGAAGCGCTGCGCGTCGGTCAGGCCTGACGCGAGCTCGCCCAGCGCGCGCGGCAGCTCCTCCTCCCAGTAGCTGCTGGGGCGTCCCTGCTCGGGCGCCGGCCCGCCCCAGTGCGTGGCGAGCTCGTGGAAGCCCCCGACGTACGCCGGAGGCTTGCGCCAGGTTGCGGCTTCGCGCTGCAGAAAGGCGGCGAGGCCGCGGGAGTAGCAGACGAGGGCGACGCGCTGACCCTCCGCGGCGAGGCGCCGTGCCTGCGCCATGGCGAGCCAGGTCTTGCCGGTCCCGGCGCCGCCGATCACCTTCAGGCGCGGGAAGTAGCGCCACTCGGCGACCCGGTCGGCGAGGTCCGCCGACAGGCTGTCGCCGACCTCCTCGGCCTCGGCTGCTGCGGCCGGGTCGGCAGCGGTCTGCATGGCTGGCATGAGCGTGGCGCACAGGTGCTCGCACGCCTCGGTCGTCAGCGGCTCGTGGCCTGCTCCCGCCTGCACGGCAGCCATCAGCCGGGCGGCGAGCTGAGGGAGCTCGCCGCGGTCGACCACCTGGGCCTCGGGGAAGTCGTGTGCGTCGTACGACCCGATGTCGGTGTGGGGCAGGACCACGAGGTGCTGGATGCGGGCGCGCGCGGCGGGGGAGCGCTGGGCCAGGAGCCACTCGGTGAGCAGATGGCGCACCTCGGACGCCTGCTCCATCGGCGTCAGGCGCAGGCGCTTGCGCTCGGTGCCCTTGGTGGTCCAAAAGCTGCCGTCGTCGGCTCGCTCGAC
Source organism: Frankiaceae bacterium (assembly GCA_031424715.1). Lineage (GTDB taxonomy): Bacteria > Actinomycetota > Actinomycetes > Mycobacteriales > SCTD01 > RYN-124. The sequence goes on along the minus strand of JANPHZ010000115.1, from coordinate 3,602 downwards.
GTGACCGCCCTTGACCTCGAGCACGGCGAGACCGACGCCGGGCCAGGCCACGACGAAGTCGATCTCGCGCTCGTGCGATCCCTCGGGTAGGCGGAGCGAGTAGAAGACCGCGGCGTCGCTCGGGAGCTGGGCGGCGAGGGCGTCCCAGACGGCCTGCTCACCGCGGCGGAAGTCGCGCTCGGGGAACTCGGGGGGCAGGAAACGGACCACCGTCGCAGCCTGCCAGCCAGCACCCGCGGCCGCCCGGTCCTGCCGCGCAGGGCGACCGGGATCTGGACGAGCGGCTCCTAGGTAGGTACCGTACCTACATAGGAGGACGTCATGGCCGAGGTGAGTGCCCGAGAGTTCAATAAGGATGTGAGCGCGGCCAAGCGAGAAGCAGTCAAGGGGCCGGTCGTCATCACCGACCGGGGAAAGCCTTCGCATGTCCTGCTGTCGATCCATGACTACCGACGCCTGCTCGCCGACGAGCGCTCGATCGTTGACTGGCTTCGGGCGGATGACGACATCGACTTCGAACCGTCGCGGCTGGATCTGCAGCTGCAGGTCCCCGAGCTGTGACCTACCTGCTGGACACCAACGTCATCAGCGAGCTGCGCAAGCCCGAGGCGACAGCGAACTCTGCCGTCTGCGCTTGGGCGGCTGCGCAGCGCACTAGCGAACTGTGGCTCAGCGCGATCACGATCATGGAGGTGGAGATCGGTGTTGCGCGGCTCGAACGGCGTGACAAACGGCAGGGTGCGGTCCTGCGGCGCTGGCTCGAGCGCGATCTGCTGCCCGCGTTCGCCGGTCGCGTGCTGCCTGTTGACGTTCCGATCGCACGCCGAGCGGGTTCGCTGCATGTTCCCGATCCCAGGCCTGATCGCGACACCCTGATCGCGGCTACGGCTCTCGAGCGCGGGCTCATCGTGGTCACTCGCAATGTCAACGACTTCGCCGAACTCGGTGCTTTGCTCGTCGACCCGTGGGCGGAGTGAGCGCGGTCCTCAGCCGCCAGCGGGAGCGGCCATAAGGCGTGGAGGGGACCCCAAGGTGATGGGCACCAGGCCGGACAGAGTTGGCACACCGGGCTGAAGTCCGCTTTTGCGATGTCCGATGAATGACGGGTGGCGGCTGAGTCGGGGGAACTGCGCGCGAGCAAGTTCCGCGCGCTCGCGCAAGAGCATGGCGAGAAGGCCGACCGGTACCGGGCCCTCGCAGAGGCCTGTGAGAAGGGCAACGTCGGGGAGCACCAGGTCGCACGCCTGCTCGACATCCTTGAGGGAAGTGGCTGGTTCGTCCTCAACGACCGCTACAAGTCGGTCTCGTCACCGGCGAACATCGATCACATCCTCATCGGTCCCCCCGGTGTCTGCGTCATCGACACGAAGAACTGGACTAGCGGGCGACTCCGGCTCGACGAGCGCGGCATGGCGATGGGTCGCTACCGCCGTGACGACGAGCTGCACAGCGCAAAGGTCGCCGCCGACATCATCCACAGCCACGCGGTGCAGGCGGTGCCGGGAGTGGTGACCGCGCCGGTGTTGGCGTTCGCTCAGGACGTCGGACTTGAGGCGCCGACGTTACACCAGAGCGTCGTCTGCTTGCAGGCCGAGCAGATGCTGCCCTGGCTGACATCCCTCCCGCGCAACCTGACACCCCAGCAGGTTCATCAGCTGGCCTCCAGCCTGGATGCCGCCTTCCTGCCTCGGACGGGCGCTCGGCGACCTCTCACGCTGGCAGACATGGGGCCTGCAGGGCGACCAGCGCGTCGACCGCGGCAGCCGTCCGCCTCGGGTGCCCGGTCGGCACGTCCGTCGGTCTCCCGAACTCGCTCTACACCGGTACGCACGCAGGTCGCTCGAACTCGCCCTTCGTCGGTGCGTACGCCGTCCCTCGTGTTCAAGGAGCTCGCGCTGGCGGCGGTGGCGGTCGTCCTGCTCATGACCGTCGGAGTCAGTGTCGTCGTCCCGCTGGTGCAGAAGGGGCTGGCCAACGCCGTGGCACGCGTCATCCCCGCGCCGGCACCAAGCTCCGTGGAGACCCCGCCAGCGATCAGTCGTCGCTGACGCGGCTGGAGCCCGCAGCTTCAGCCATCGGGAGCGAGGCGTCGGCTTCGAGACGTACCGGCCAGCACCAAGTGTGCGCCGGCTGCTGATGCGCTCTGGCGCACCCGGAAATGTCAGACCCGGGTGGGAGTGTGGCCGTCGAAGGAGAGTGGTCGAGATGAGCTACGAGGACATGGCGCGGTCCCACGTCGAGTGCCTGCTGCGCGAGGGCATGGGCCTGGAGGAGGTGATCCGCGACCCCGACGGCGACTTCCCGTTTCGGCGCGGGACGGCGTCCTATTACCTGAGCGTCCTGCCCGGGGGGCACACGGTGCGGCTGTGGTCCTACGTCGTGGTGGGGCTCCGGTCGACGGTGGCGGTGCTGCGCGAGGTCAACACCGTCAACGCCCGGTTGGTGCACAGCCGGCTCTATCTCGACCGCGACCGGCTGATGCTCGAGGCGGTCCTGCCGGTGGAGCCGCTGCAGGCTGACTACCTGCTCGCCGTGTGCTTCGAGATCGGTGAGGTCGCCGACAGCGTCGGGCAGCTGATGGCCGCGGTGCACGGCGGGTCGGTCTTCTTCGACGACGCCGAGGTGGAGACCGCGGGAGGCTGATCGCGCTGCAGCAGCCCGGAAGCTGACCGAGCTCAGTCCTACTGCAACGTCATGTTCGGCTCGCCGAACGCGTTCTTGCCGTTGACGCCGCGCACACAGGCGCCACCCCGGGTCGTCCCGCCGTTCCAGGCCTGCCGCACGCAGTTGCGCAGCGCCAGTTGGCCCCAGTAGTTCGGGTGCAGGCTCTCCTGGATGTAGTAGTTGCCGCAGCAGGCCGTCACGGTGCGGATCGTGTTGATCCACTCGGTCTTGTCGCTCGCGCCGGTGCTCGTCCAGGAGGCCAAGCCGGCTTCCTCGAGCAGGCCGACCGTGGTCTCGCACAGGCGGCGACCGTTGAAGGCCGTGGCCAGATCGAGCACCTTTGCGCCGGTGATACCCGACTGCGTGAGCGCGTTGCGCACCGAGTTGTTGATGGTCGGGAGCGCCGTCGCGTTGGCCCAGGAGGCGTCGGAGTTCCAGAACCCGCAGCCGCCGACGCTCTGCCGGGAGTAGCCGCTCTCGGCGTAGCGGAAGGCACTGCCCGAGGCCGGCAGCGGCGACATGTAGGTCTGCGCGACCATCGTCCACTGGGTGTCGGCGTAGCCGGCGTTGCGCATCGCCTGCCGGATGTTGAGCAGTCCGTTCTTGATGGCAGTCGTCTGCGCCGTGACGTTGCTGCTCGTGAAGTTGGCGACGACGTCGGCGTCGTCCTGGCAGTAGTTCTTCGCCCACGTGGGTGACGACGCCCAGTTGCTGACGCAGGTCTGCACGATCGAGCCGAAGTTGTAGTTGTTGCCGCCGATCGACACCACGACCATCCGCACGTTGTGCGTCGAGGCGTACTGCTGCAGGGCAAGCGCCTGCCCGATCAGCGATCCGCCGCCGTTGTAGAAGTCGAGGCCTGGCTTGAAGTAGCCGTCGCTGTTGGTGAACGTCGAGGTCTTCGAGCCACTACAGGCCAGGTTCGTGCTGATCGTGCC
>JANPHZ010000114.1:0-3302 GCA_031424715.1 Frankiaceae bacterium | reverse complement strand
CACCGCGCCCCGGGTCACGACCCCGTGCCGGTCCAGGAGCGCCTCAGCAAGGGCCTGGGTACGCCGGGTGGGGTCGCTCTCGCGCTCGGGGAGCAGCGACCACCGGCCCGCCACCGTCGGCGGACCGGGCCGGCGCGGCAGGACCGCGCGGCCGTAGCGCGAACGCCCGGCCATGCTGCGGTGCGTCGTACGACCTGATCCGAGGAGCGCCCGCAGGGGCGCCACGGTGTCGTTGGTGAGGTGTCCGGACCAGACCAGGTCCCACAGGGCAGCGGCGAGCTCGGTGTCAGTGCTGCCGGTGACCCGGTCGGCGAGCGCGCGGAAGAACAGCGCCCCGCCACCAGCGAGCGCGTCGAGCAGCGCCGTGTGCACCGGGGTCAGGGTCAGGTCCGACACCGGAGCCATCAGCAGGTGAGCGGTGTCGGCGAGCTGCAGCGACACCCAGCCGTCGTTGCCCGGCAGCGACCCCTGGCCGGCCCACAGCACCTCGCCGGCTGCGGTGAGCTCGTCGAGCAGGGCGCCGGTGTAGCCGGCGACCCGGCTCGGCAGCACCAGCGACTCGAGCGCCGAGGCGGGGACCGAGACGCCTTGCAGCTGTTCGATGGCGCGGAGCAGGCCGTCGACGCCGCGCCCTGCCGCCGTGCCCAGGCCCTGCCACTGCGGCAGGAAGCGGGCCAGCGTCTCGGGTGAGACGGGCTCGACCTCCTTGCGCAGCTTGGCCAGCGACCGGCGGCGCAGCGAACGCAGGATCTCGGCGTCACACCACTCGAGGCCGCTGCCTCCGGGGCGGAACTCCCCGTGCGCGACGCGGCCGGTGGCCGACAGCCGGGCCAACGTGGCATCCACGACGGCGACGCCGAGCCCGAGCCGGGCGGCGACCTCGCCGGGGTGGAAGGGCCCGTGCGTGCGGGCGAAGCGGGCGACCAGGTCGGCCACCGGATCGGCCACCGGTTCGAGGAAGGCCTCGGGGATGCCGACCGGCAGCGGTACGCCGAGGGCGTCGCGGACGCGACCGGCGTCCTCGATCGCGAGCCACCGCTCTTCGCCCCCGAGTCGCACCCGGATCGCGCGGCGGGCGTCCTCGAGGTCGGCCAGCATGGCGGCGCTGCCGCCTCGGGCCAGGACCTCGGCGGTCGTCAGGTCGCCGACGACCCGGAGCAGGTCGGCAACCCCCTCGGCATCCCGGACCTGCCGCTCCGGCGCCAGCCGCTGCACCTCGGCCTCGACCTCGGCCAGGGCGTCCGGGTCGATGAGCTCACGCAACTCGGCCTGCCCCAGCAGCTCGGCGAGCAGCGAGGAGTCCAGCGACAGCGCCTGAGCGCGGCGCTCGGCCAGCGGGGAGTCGCCTTCGTACATGAAGGCGCCGATGTAGCCGAACAGCAGCGAGCGGGCGAACGGTGATGGGGTCTGCGTCTCGACCTCGACGAGGCGCACCTTGCGCGCCTGCACGTCGGTCATCAGCTCGACCAGACCGGGCACGTCGAAGACGTCCTGCAGGACCTCGCGCATCGTCTCGAGCACGATCGGGAAGCTGCCGTACTGCGCCGCGACCTGCAGCAGTTGGGCCGACTTCTGCCTTTGCTGCCAGAGCGGAGAGCGCCGACCCGGGTTGCGCTTGGGCAGCAGCAGGGCGCGGGCGGCGCACTCACGAAAACGGCTGGCGAACAAGGCAGAACCGCCCACTTCGGCCTGGACCGCCGGCTCGACCTCGGCCGGCTCGAACACCGCGGCGGCGCCACTTGGCGCGTCCTCGGTCTCGGGCAGGCGCAGCACGATGCCGTCGTCGGAGTGCATCGCCTGCACCTCGACGCCGTAGGACTCGCGCAGCCGGGCGGTGAGGGCCAGTGCCCAGGGCTGGTTGACCTGGGCACCGAAAGGCGAGTGGATCGCGAGTCGCCAATCACCGAGTTCGTCGCGGAACCGCTCGACGAGGATCGTGCGGTCGTCGGGCAGCCGCCCCGTCGCCTCGCGCTGCTCGGCGAGGTAGGCGAGCAGGTTGGTGGCCGCGAGCTCGTCGAGACCGGCCTCGGTCAGTCGCGTGCGGGCGCCGGCGTCATCGAGGGCCGACAGCTCGCGCAGGAACGCCCCCAGGGCCCGGCCGAGCTCGATCGGTCGGCCGGGCGCGTCACCCTTCCAGAACGGCATCTTGCCGGGCTGACCGGGCGCCGGCGTGACGAGGACCCGGTCGTGCGTGATGTCCTCGATCCGCCAGGCGGACGTGCCCAGCAGGAAGACGTCGCCGACCCGGGACTCGTAGACCATCTCCTCGTCGAGCTCCCCGACCCGGGAGGATTTCTCGCCGACGAGGAAGACCCCGAACATCCCGCGGTCGGGGATGGTCCCGCCGCTCGTGACCGCCAGCCGCTGCGCACCGGGCCGTCCTGTCAGCACGCCGGTGACGCGGTCCCAGGTGATGCGCGGGCGCAGCTCGGCGAACTCGTCCGACGTGTAGCGCCCCGACAGCATGTCCAGGGTTGCCTCGAGCGCCGACTGCGGCAGCCCGGCGAAAGGCGCACTTCGTCGTACGACGGCAGCGAGGTCGTCGACCGTCCAGGGCTCCATGGCGCACATCGCCACGATCTGCTGGGCCAGGACGTCGAGCGGGTTGCGTGGGTAGGTCGTCGACTCGATGCCGCCATCAACCATCCGCTCCGCGACCACCGCGCACTGCACCAGGTCGCCGCGGAACTTCGGCAGGATCACGCCGCGGCTGATCGCCCCGACCTGGTGACCGGCCCGGCCGACGCGCTGCAGGCCGCTCGCGACCGAAGGCGGCGACTCGACTTGCACGACGAGGTCGACGGCGCCCATGTCGATGCCGAGCTCGAGGCTGCTGGTAGCGACGACCGCGGGCAACCGCCCGGCCTTGAGCGCCTCCTCGATCTCCGCGCGCTGCTCGCGGCTCACCGATCCGTGGTGGGCCCGGGCGATCTCGACGGTGCCCGCGTCGGTGGGCCGGCCGATGCCAGCCTGACCGGCCAGCGCGGCGGGGTGGCCTGGCTTGACGCCGCTGGAGCCCTCGGGTCGCGACAGGTCGAGCGGCTCGTCGTCGGGCAGCCCGAAGGCGCGCTCGGTCGCGATCTCGTTGAGCCGGCTGGTGAGTCGTTCGCACAGCCGGCGGCTGTTGGTGAAGACGATGGTCGAGCGGTGCGCCTCGATGAGGTCGACGATGCGCCCCTCGACGGCCGGCCAGATCGAGGCGCGCGGTGCGGCGCCGGCGGCCGACCCACCGCGGACCGGCCCGGTGACCTCGCCGAGCTCGCTCATGTCCTCGACCGGGACGACCACCTCGACCTCGATGG
>JANPHZ010000113.1:0-8064 GCA_031424715.1 Frankiaceae bacterium | reverse complement strand
GAGCGAGATCTGCTTGCCGGACGCCTGGCGCAGCTCATCGAGCTTCGCGATGACACCTGCGTGCCGGCGTTGACCGCCCAGCTGCGCTGGGGCTCCAGGCGCAGCCGCGCGCCGTTGGCGCCGCCGCGCTTGTCGGTGCTGCGGAACGACGCCGCCGCGGACCAGGCGGTGTGGACCAGCTGCGGGACGCTGAGCCCCGAGCCGAGGACAGCGGCCTTGAGCGAGGCGACGTCGGCCTCGTCGACCAGCGGGTGGTCGACGGCGGGGACGGGGTCCTGCCAGACGAGCTCCTCGGTCGGCACGTCCGGGCCGAGGTAGCGGCTGACGGGACCCATGTCGCGGTGCAGCAGCTTGAACCAGGCGCGCGCGTACTCGTCGGCGAAGACGTCCACGTCGGCGTGGAAGCGCTCGGCGTGCTTGCGGAACTCCGGGTCGGCGAGCAGCGCGAGGTCGGTCGTCGCCATCATCGGCGGGTGCTTCTTGCTCGGGTCGTGGGCGTCGGGAACGAGCTCCTGCGCCTCGGGGTTCTTGGGCTTCCACTGCTTGGCTCCCGCAGGGCTCTCCGTCAGCTCCCACTCCCAGCCGAACAGGGTGTCCCAGTAGCTGTTGTCCCACTGAGTCGGCGTCGGGGTCCACGCGCCCTCGAGGCCGGAGGTGATGGTGTCGCCACCCTTGCCGGTGCCGTGCTGGTTGACCCAGCCGATGCCGAGACCGGTGACCGGGCAGCCCTCGGGCTCGGGGCCGACGAGCGACGGGTCACCCGCGCCGTGGGCCTTGCCGAAGGTGTGCCCGCCGGCGATGAGGGCGACGGTCTCCTCGTCGTTCATGGCCATCCGGCCGAAGGTGAGCCGGATGTCGTGGGCGGCCGCGAGCGGGTCGGGTTTGCCCTGCGGGCCCTCGGGGTTGACGTAGATCAGGCCCATCGTGACGTTGCCGAAGGGGGTGTCGTCGAGGTTGAGCGGGCTGTCCTCGGTGTAGCGCTCGTCGCCGATCCAGGTCTCCTCGGTGCCCCAGTAGATCTCCTCGGGCTGCCACACGTCGCGGCGCCCGAAGCCGAAGCCGAACGTCTCAAAGCCCATGTCCTCCATGGCGACGTTGCCGGCCAGGACCAGCAGGTCGGCCCAGGACACCGACTTGCCGTACTTCTGCTTCACCGGCCACAGCAGGCGACGCGCCTTGTCGAGGTTGCCGTTGTCGGGCCAGCTGTTCAGCGGCGCGAAGCGCTGCTCGCCGGCTCCACCGCCGCCGCGGCCGTCGACCGTGCGGTAGGTGCCCGCCGCGTGCCAGGTGAGGCGCACGAACAGCGGTCCGTAGTGGCCGTAGTCGGCCGGCCACCAGTCCTGCGAGGTGCGCATGACCTGCACCAGGTCGCGCTTGAGCTCCTCGACGTCGACCGTCGCAAAGGCGGCGGGGTAGTCGAAGTCGGCCCCGAGCGGGTCGGAGGAGGCGGCCGGTCGGTTGAGCACCGAGAGGTCGATCTGGTTGGGCCACCAGTCCTTGTTGGTGCGGGGCCGGGTGCCTTTGGGCTCGGGAGCCTTCAGGGCCGGGTTCTCGCTCTCGCTCACGTCGTTCCTCTCGGGTTCTCGTGCGGGTCAGGTGCAGTCGGGGCAGGTGCCCCAGTAGACGACCTCGGCCTCGTCGATGACGAAGCCGCGGGCGTCCGAAGCGGTCAGGCAGGGCGTCTCGTCGACGGCGCAGTCGACGTCGGCGATCGTCGCGCAGGTCCGGCAGACCACGTGATGGTGGTTGTCGTTGACCCGCGCCTCGTAGCGCGCGACCGAGCCGGCTGGCTCGATCCGTCGTACGAGACCAGCGGTCGTGAGGGCGCGCAAGACGTCGTAGACCGCCTGGTGGGAGATGTCCTTGTCGCGGACGGCGCGGATCAGGCTCTCGGTGTCGGCGTGCGGGTGGGTGTGAACGGCCTCGAGGACGGCCAGCCGCGGTCGGGTCACCCGCAGCTCGGCGGCGCGCAGCGCGACCTCGAGCTCGGGTGGGGAGGGCACGCTGCCACCCTGCCGCGTTTTCTGGAATCAGTCAAGACGAGTGGCGGCACGGACTGGCCCTATGTTCTGCGCCGTGGCCGCGCTGTTCGTCGTGCTCTGGAGCACCGGCTTCGTCGGGGCTAAGTACGGCCTGCCCTACGCCGAGCCCTTCACCTTCCTCGCCCTGCGACTGCTCATCGCCGCGGCCCTGCTCGCCGTGGCCGCTGCGGTGAGCCGCACGCGCCTGCGCCGGCGGCACGCGCTGAGCGCTGCCGTCAGCGGTCTGCTGCTGCATGCGACCTACCTCGGCGGGGTCTTCTGGGCGATCAGCCGCGGCACGCCCTCCGGTGTGAGCGCGGTCGTCGTCAGCCTGCAGCCGGTCCTCGTCGCCGTCCTGGCCGTGCCCTTCCTCAGCGAGCGGTTGCGCCCTGGCCAGTGGGCCGGCCTCGGCCTTGGCGTGACCGGCGTGGTCCTCGTCGTCGCTCCCAAGCTGGGCGGCGACATTCCCACTGCCGGCCTGGTCGCGTGCCTCGTCGCCCTTGCCGGCGGCACCCTCGGCACCCTGTGGCAGAAGCGGCACGGTGACGGCATCCCGCTCCTGTGGGGCACGGCAGTGCAGTACGCCGCAGCTGCGGTCGTGCTCGCCGTCGCGAGCGCGTTGACCGAGGAGCAGCGGGTCGACTGGACGCCGAGGTTTGTGGGCGCGCTGGTGTGGCTGGTGCTGGTGCTGTCCCTCGGCGCGGTCCTGCTGCTGCTGGTGCTCCTGCGCCGGGGGAGCGCCGCCGAGGTCAGCAGCCTGCTCTACCTGGTGCCCCCCGCGACGGCTGTCGAGGCCTACCTGCTGTTCGACGAGCGGCTCGCCGCCCTGTCGCTTGCCGGCATCGTGCTCACGGCGGCAGGGGTTGCGCTCGTCGTACGTCGCGGCGGCCCGCCGAGCACGCGGAGCGCTGACGCCCCTCTCCTGTGACACCGGCGCAGTCGGCGCCCCGATACGTCGGGACCGTGCCCGGCGAGCGGCGGCCTTGTGACAGGTCACAGGCTGGCTGTACCCCCGTCACAGACTTCGGGGGCCGGGGCAGGAGGCCCTGAGACGGGCGCGAAACAGCCTGCATGCGTCGCATCGCCCTGTTCCTGGCCACCGCCCTGCTGCTTGCCGCTCCTGCGGTCCAGGCCGCCGAGCGCGACAAGCGCTCCACCCTGCGCGACGTCGACGGCCTGGCCGTCGTCATGGTCGACGACGGAGCGCGCCTGACGTGGAGCCCGACCGAGCCCGACGACACCGTCGCCGTGCTGCGCGACGGCGCCGTGCTGACCGAGCTCCCCGGCACCGTCACGTCGTACGACGACACGACGGTGGCGCCGGCCAGCACCTACCGCTACCGGGTGGCGACGGTGTCCAGCGGCAAGGGCAAGCACCTGCCCGAGCCGGTGACGGTCAGCCTGACGACGCCGGGCTACAAGGTGGGCGCCGCGACCGCCGACATCTCGCCCGAGGGGGTCGTCAACCTCGGCGGGTTCGGGCTCGGTGACGGGACCGTCGTGCCGGAAGCGATCGTCGGGCGCGGCGGACGGGGCGCGACCAGCAGCGAACGGATCCGCTCGCGGGCGACGGTCATCGACGACGGCAAGACCGCAATGGCGATCGCGAACATCGAGACACAGGGGTTCTTCGCGGCCTACCAGGACGGCCCCTGGGGGCTGCAGGCCATGGCCGCCGAGGTGGCCAGGGCGATCCCCGCGCTGCCCGTCGGCAACATCCTCATCGCGAGCGATCACACCCACTCCGGCCCGGACACCATCGGGGCCTGGGGTGGGGTCAGCGCGGCCTACTTCACGTCCATCAAGGATAAGACCGTCGCGGCCATCAAGCAGGCCTACGCCGACCGAGCCTTCGCCAACGTCAAGGCCGGTCACTCCGACGCCTCCGACCTCGTCTACAACCAGGCCTGCACCGAGGCCCTCAACCAGTCCAAGACGCCGACCTACCCCGGGCCCGACGTGTGCCCGGTCCCCGGCAAGGACGGGATGTTCCGCGTCGTGCAGGCGACCGCCCCGAGCGGTCGGGTGCTGCTGACGTTCGCGGCCTACGCCGCGCACGCCACGGCCGGCGGCGGCGAGGGGGTGCACGGTGACTGGCCGCAGTTCCTGTCCGACGCGATGACCACGACCTACGGCGGGACCGGGCTCGCCATGGTCGGTGCTCTGGGCGGGACGCAGCCGTGCCGCCCCGCGTGCGCGTTCACCAAGCCGAGCAACCCTGGCTACAACGCCACCAGCCGCAAGGCGGCGTACCTCGCCAACTACGGCGCGCACGTCCAGGCGGCACTCGACTCGGCGCTGCCCGTGCGCGGGCCGGTCGCGGCGAGGCAGGGCTTCATCCGCGAGGCAATCACCGGTCCGACCGTCAACGCGCTCTTCACCGCCGGTGAGTACGTCGGCGCGCGGCTGCTGCGCAACCACGAAGCGCCCTGGGTCAACGGCCCGAGCATCCGCACGGTGGTGGCGGCGATGCGCATCGGCGACGTCGCGATCATCGGTACGCCGGGCGAAGGGTTCCCGCGGATCGGCCAGGACGTCCGGGACGCCTTGGGCTCGAGCGCCCGCGAGGTCATCCAACTGGGCCTGGCCAACGACCAGGTCGGCTACCTCATCGCGCCCGTCTCCTACGTCCCGATCATCGCGGCGGAGCTGCCGGTCAACGACAACCTCATCTTCAACGTCTCGCCGACCATCGGTGACCACGTCGCGTGCGCCGACATCACGCTCGCGTTGACGCTGGGCTTCGCCGGATCCAGCCCGCCGCACTGCGCGCCCTACACGGTGCAGGACGCCGCCGGCGACCCGATCGGCTCGGTGCCTGTCGGCGGGATCGTCCTCCCGCGCAAGGGCTTCTAGCCCTCGGGGGGCGTCGGTCGCAGGCGCGCTGGGCGAGCGGGCCGCTCCCCCGGCGCACCCACCAGTGCCACACTGCGCGCGGGGGTGGCCGGTGGAGACGTTGGTCCTGGTTTTGACGGATGTGCAGGGCTCCACGCGGCTCTGGCGAGACGAGCCGTCGGCGATGGATGCCGCGATGACGCGGCACCACGAGATCATCCATGGCGCGGTGGCGGCGCACGGCGGGTTCCGCCCGGTCGACCAGGGAGAGGGTGACGCTGTCTTCGCGGCCTTCCGGTCACCGGCGGAGGCCGTGGCGGCGGTGGCGTCCATCCAGCGGCTGTTGCATGAGGAGCCATGGCCGACCAGCGTGCCGTTGCGGGTACGGATCGGCGTGCACGTGGGCGAGGTCTACGACCGCGGCGGCAACCTGTTCGGTGACCCGGTGAACCGGTGCGCGCGCCTTCGCGGGTTGGGGGCCGGTGGTCAGACGCTGCTGAGCGCCCCGGTGTACGAGCTGGTCCGGGACCGCCTGCCTGAGGCCGCCGCACTGGTCGACCTGGGCGAGCACCGGATGAAGGACCTGACCCGGCCTGAGCACGTGTGGCAGCTGGACCTCGCCGGGCTACCGACCGACTTCCCGCCGCTGACGTCGTTGGACCGGGCTCGCCACAACCTGCCGGTGCAGCCAACCCGCTTCATCGGGCGAGGAGACGAGGTCGCGCAGGTCGTCGACCTCCTGAAGCGGGAGCGCCTCGTCACCGTCACCGGGTTCGGTGGGATGGGCAAGACCCGCTTTGCACTGCAGGTCGCCGCGGAGATGGCAGACGGAGATGGCGACGGTGTGTACTTCGTCGATCTGTCGAGCGTCACTGACCCCGACCGAGTGCCAGCGGAGCTGGTTGCGGTGCTGGGCCTGGCCGAGACGGGGCAGGGGGCCGTTGAAGCAGTTCTTGCGCACCTGGCGTCTCAGCGGATGCTTCTCGTGCTCGACAACCTGGAGCAGGTCATGCGCTGCGCTGACTTCGTCGGGCAGATCTACTCCCGGTGCCCTGACGTGGCTCTGCTGTGCACGAGCAGGGAGGCTCTGCGGCTCCGGGCTGAGCACGAGTTCGCACTGGCGCCGATGACGGTGCCCCTGACTGCCGAGGGGTGGGGGAAGGACTTGGGTGCGCTCGGTGCCTACGAGGGAGTGCGCCTGTTCGTCGAGCGCGCCGTGGCCGTCGACAAGCGCTTCGTGATCACGAACGAGAGCGCGCCCGCGGTCGCGGAGATCGTGAGTCGGCTCGACGGTCAGCCCCTCGCCATCGAACTGGCCGCGGCCCGCTTGAGGACCCTGAGCCCGCAGCAGCTGTTGTCCCGGCTCGACGGCGCTCTCACGCTGCTCCGAGGGAGCGCTAGGGACGTGCCGGATCGGCACCAGACGCTTCAGGCAACGATCGCCTGGTCCTACGACCTGCTGGCGGAGCCGGAGCGGGTGCTGCTCGAGCGGCTGTCGGTCTTCGCCGGTACTCCCGAGTTGGACGCGATCGAGGCGGTGTGCGGGGGACCTGACGCTGAGAGCGAGTACGACGTCCTCGATGGGGTCACCGCGCTGGTGGAGAAGAGCCTGCTGCGCGCCCTCGAACCCGAACTCAACGGCAGTCGCAGGTTCGCCCTGCTCGGCAGCATCCGTGAGTTCGCAGCTGCGAAGCTCGCCAAGCGCATGGACCGGCCGGACCTCGAGGCTCGGCACGCTGCGTACTACTGCCATGGGGGACAACTTGGCCGCTGGGATTCGCGAGGCGAGGACGAAGCTGTCGCTCGAATCCGCCAGGACGTCGCCGAGTACCGCCAGGCCTTTTGCACCCTGGAGCGTCGCGGCGACGACGCGCTGCTGTCCTTTCCCCACGTCTACTTCGAGCACCTCACGCGCGACGGGCTCCTGACGGAGTGTCTCGACCTCGGCCAGCGCTGGCTCGCGGCCCTCCCGGGAATGCGGCTGGAGAACCAGATCGTGATGCACCAGGTCGCGTGGTCGAAGGAGCGCGTCGGTGGAGCGGACGCGGCCGTAGACCTGCGCCGCCAGATGGTGGCGGAGGCCGAGCAGCTGGGTCATCCGGCCTACCTGGCCTTCGCGCTGACCGTCATGCTCTGGGGAGTCCACACAGATGCCGAGGCGAGCGCGCTAGCCGCGCGGATCGAGGCGACCATGGCCTCGTTGGATGCGGCAGCTCAGGTCCAGGACTTCGGTGAGCTCCTCCTGCACGTCAGCAGCGCCTTGTGTCTGGTCTACAGGCACACCGACGCGAGGCTCTCGCTGTCCCACTCCCGCAGATGTCTGGATCTGAGCAGGCAGCTGGGGGGCAAGCACACGGAGGCCATGTCCCGCCTGGCCCTGGTCGCGAGCTTGCGCAACCTGGACCGCATCGACGAGGCCGCCGCCGTCCTCGCCGATCTGGATCTAGGTGCCTGTGGCCCGCTCGGCGCCAGTCGGCGCCCCGGAGCGCTGGTCACCGCAGCATCGATCGCGCTGCACAAGGGCGACGCCACCGGTGCGCAGGAGCGGCTGGACGAGTCCGTGGCGTTGGGGGTGATGCTCGGCCGCCCTTCATGGGAGGCCGAGCTGGTGCTGGCGGACCTGGAGCACGCGGGTCAGCAACACTCCCAGGCCCTGGGCCGCCTGCGGGCCGCGCTCGACAGCGCGCCACCCGAGGACGACGCGACCAAGAGTCGGCTGCTTTGGCGGCTGGGCCGGGCCCACCGGCTGCTGGGGAATCCCGGCGAGGCTCGTTTCGCGGTCGAGGAGGCGCTGGAGCTGCTCAAGGACCGGCAGATTCAGCACCTTCCCGACTTCCTTGCCGCAGAGCTCGAGTGGACGCTGCTCGAAGGGGGGCCGACTGCGGAGCGTGTGACGAACATGCGTGCGCGGCTGGCGGACGGGGCGCTGCCCTGGGGGCTGTTCCCCGTGCAGCCAGCCCGCAAAGCTTGATCCGCGTCTTCCACAACCTCTTGGCCCGCCCACCGAGAGGACCAAACCTTCGCCGGGAGAGCGCCGTCGGGCTGTACTCCAAGCGATAGCGCGCTCGGCACCGACAGGGCGCTTGTCGTCGAGATCGTGATGCGATCGGACTCGCGTGCGCATTCGCGGCGGAAACAGCATCTTCAGGATCAGCGGGGGCAACGTGAAGCACCGACGTGGACGCACATGGGCAGCGGGCTTGCTGCT
>JANPHZ010000112.1:0-1765 GCA_031424715.1 Frankiaceae bacterium | reverse complement strand
CGGCTGACGCCAGGGTCGTCGAGGGCGAGTTGACCGGTCCGCCCGACACTGTGGTGACCGAAGGTCAGCGGGAAGGACAGGCCGGCGCTGGGGCCGCCGACGACGTCCAGGGTCGGCAGGTCGGGCAGGGTCGCGGCCCTGCGGTCTGTGCCCGCGCCCACCTCGAGCAGGGCACCGTCGATCAGCGGGGGCGCCCCGAGCAGGGTGCGCCGGTCGACCACGGCGCCGTCGATGGTGAGCGGCGCACCCTCGTCGTGGTCAACGAGCGCCAGCAGCCCGGCCGCGACGTCGCCCAGGGTCGCGCCCTCCGGCGCACTGACCTGCACGTCGGCCCTCGCCCCGCTGTGCGGGTCGTGCACACCGATCGCCAGCTGCATCGCGGACCTCCTGCGTGGGCGAGGTCCTCGGTCTACCGGCGATCGTCGTACGGCGTCAGGGGTTGTCCACAGGTGGCACGAGCGTCGGTTTGGTGATTCCTGATCAGGACTCCATATGGGCCCTATCCGCCCCTGCGGCTCAAGCTCGATGCGTCGACGGCGGAGCTCGGAGGGGGCTGACGGCTGCTCGACGACGAGGGCCCCCACCTCGGGAGGTGGGGGCCCTGTCAGGAGCGGTGGCGCTACTGCACGTCGAAGCGGTCCAGCATCATGACCTTGTCCCAGGCGTCGACGAAGTCGCGGACCAGCTGCTCCTTGCCGTCGGAGGCCGCGTAGACCTCCGCGATGCCGCGCAGGATCGAGTTGGACGCGAAGACCAGGTCGACTGCGGTCGCCGTACGCCCCGCTGCTTCGTAGACGTTGGGGTCACCCGCTGACGGCTTCCACTGCGGGATCGACCCGAGCAGGGTTGTGAAGAAGTCGTTGGTGAGTACGCCGGGGGTGTCGGTGAAGACGCCGTGCCCGCCGACGCCGAGGGCGCGCAGGCCGCCGACGAGGACGGTCAGCTCCTTCGGGGTGAGCGAGAGCATGTAGGCGCGGTCGACCAGCAGCGTCTCCGGCGAGAGCTTGGACCCGGCCCGCAGGTAGTTGCGGAAACCGTCGGCCTGCGGCTCGAGCACCGCGAACGACTCGACATCGGTCTGCTCCTGCGTCGCGTCACCGCGGCCCGCGGTGAACGGCACCGTGAGCTCGACCCCGGCATCGCGCGCTGCCTTCTCGACCGCGGCGCAACCGGCGAGCACGATCGTGTCAGCGAGCGAGGCCGATGTGCCTGCGCGCAGTGCGTCGAGCTGCGCGATGACCTCGGCGGTGCCGGCGTTGACGGCCCAGGAGCGCTGGGGCTCCAGGGCCAGCCGGGCGCCGTTGGCGCCGCCGCGCCTGTCGGTGCTGCGGAACGACGCGGCCGAGGCCCAAGCGGTCGTGACGAGCTGGGTGACCGAGAGTCCTGACGCGAGGACCTTGGCCTTGAGGGCGGTGATGTCGGCGTCGCTTAGGGACGGGCCGGCCGGGACCGGGTCCTGCCAGAGCTGGGCCTCGGGCACCCACGGGCCGAGCAGCCGGTTGACCGGCCCCATGTCGCGGTGCAGCAGCTTGTACCAAGCCCGTGCGTAGGCGTCGGCGAACGCCGCCGGGTCGTCGCGGAACCGCTCGGAGATGGCGCGGTAGGACGGGTCGGCAAGCAGGGCCAGGTCGGTCGTCGCCATCATCGGCGGGTGCTTCTTGCTCGGGTCGTGGGCGTCGGGAACGAGCTCCTGCGCCTCGGGGTTCTTGGGCTTCCACTGCTTGGCTCCCGCAGGGCTCTCCGTCAGCTCCCACTCCCAGCCGAA
>JANPHZ010000111.1:0-2314 GCA_031424715.1 Frankiaceae bacterium | reverse complement strand
AGGTAGGCCCGCTCGAGCCAGCGCCAGTAGTACTGCTCGTGGGTCAGCGTGCGGTTCTTCGGGAAGCTCTTGAAGGTCGGCCAGCCGACCGGGTCGTACGTCGCGGCGTAGTCGGCCGGGTTGCCGCCGAGCGGGACCTCCAGTACGCCGTTGGCGGCGTTCTTCTCCTTGCGGCAGTCGCCGAGGGCGTACTCCACGCCGTACTTGTGCCAGGGGCGACCGCAGCGCAGCTCGCCGCCGAGGAACTCGAAGGCCATGCCGTGCACGTGCGCCTCGAAAAAGCCCTGCACCTTGGCGTTGGGGCCGCCCTCAGCGGGGGTGGGGCGGCCGACGGTGTTGGTGGTGATCTCCGGCCACACCGCGCATTTCGTGCCCAGGCGCAGGGTGAGGGGGGTGCCCTTGCTTGCCGCGAGGCTGGCAGCGCCACCCGTGGCGGTGAGGGCGAGCGAGCGGGCCGGCACGGAGAGCAGGTAGCGCTGCTTGCTGGCCTTGCCGTTGGGCTTGGCGCCCGCGGCGACGAGGCGCCATTCGGCGCTGGTGCTCGGCTCGGCCGCCTCCTGCAGCGCGCTGGTGGTCGCCACTCCGCCCACCGACGCCGCCGCGACGTAGCCGCGCTTGCTCCAGAAGGCGCCCGGGAAGCTGGCGTCAGGGCCCTGGTTGGTCGCGAGGAGGTACTCGCCGAGCTTGGTCGCCTGGAACAGCAGGGGAGTCGCCTCCGCGGCCTTCTTGGTCAGCGACACCGCCCCGCCGGCGACCCGCACGAAGCCCTGGCCGGGCGCCTCGACCGTGTAGCAGCCACCCGCGACGGCGTAGCGGTCCTCGGGCTGGGCGAGGCGGTCGCCGACCGGGCGGTCCTGAACGAGGGCGAACGGCACCTTGGCCGCCGAGCCGGGAGCCTTCGGCTGCTGCTTCGGGGCGGCGAGCGCCCCCGTGCTCAGCGCGGTGGCAGCGACCGCGGTGGTGGCGAGCAGGGCACGCAGCACCAGGGTGCGGCTCGGGCGGGGCAGGGCGGGCACGCGGGCTCCTCGAGTTGCGGTGGCGACTCACTGGTGATTCGCCACCGCGCGCCGGATCCCTGCCGCCGCCTGTCCCGCTGCCCCCTTCATGATCATTGTCTGTACGGCGCGGCGGCGCGCCGCGTGTCGCACCGCCGTACAGACAATGATCTTGCCCGCCGGCGCGGGCTCAGCCGGGGTAGGGGCGTTCTGCCGGACCGGTGTAGATCTGCCGCGGCCGGCCGATCTTGGTGGCCGGGTCGGTCATCATCTCGCGCCACTGCGCGATCCAGCCGGGTAGCCGGCCGAGCGCGAACAGCACCGTGAACATCCGGGTCGGGAAGCCCATCGCCTTGTAGATCACGCCCGTGTAGAAGTCGACGTTGGGGTAGAGCTTGCGCTCGATGAAGTAGTCGTCGGCGAGGGCGACCTCCTCGAGCTGCATCGCGAGGTCGAGCATCGGGTCGGGCTTGTCGAGCGAGTCCAGGACGTCGCGGGCGACCTTCTTGACGATCGCGGCGCGCGGGTCGTAGTTCTTGTAGACCCGGTGACCGAAGCCCATGAGCTTGACGCCGGGCTCCTTGTTCTTCACCCGCTGCACGAAGCTTGCGACGTCGCCGCCGTCGGCCGCGATCTGCTCGAGCATCTCGAGGACCGACTGGTTGGCTCCACCGTGCAACGGCCCGAACAGCGCGGCGACCCCCGCCGACACCGAGACGAACAGGTTGGCGTTGGAGCTGCCGACCAGGCGCACGGTCGAGGTGGAGCAGTTCTGCTCGTGGTCGGCGTGCAGCAGGAAGAGCAGGTTCAGCGCCTTGCTCATGGTCGGGTCGATGACGTAGTCCTCGGCGGGTACGCCGAAGGTCATCCGCAGGAAGTTGTCGACGTAGCCGAGGCTGTTGTCGGGGTAGAGGAACGGCTGACCGATCGAGGTCTTGTAGGCGTAGGCCGCGATCGTCGGCATCTTGGCCAGCAGCCTGATCGTCGAGCTCTCGACCTGCTCGGGGTCGAGCGGGTCGAGGCTGTCCTGGTAGAAGGTCGACAGTGCGCTGACTGCGCTCGACAGGACTGCCATCGGGTGCGCGTCGGTCGGGAAGCCGCCGAAGAACGCGCGGAAGTCCTCGTGCAGCATCGTGTGCTTGCGGATCTTGGTCTTGAACCCCGCCAGCTCGTCCTCGGTCGGCAGCTCGCCGTAGATGAGCAGCCAGGCGACCTCCAGGAAGCTCGCCTTCTCGGCGAGCTCCTCGATCGGGTAGCCGCGGTAGCGCAGGATGCCGGCGTCGCCGTCGATGTAGGTGATCGCGCTGGCGCAGGCGGCG
>JANPHZ010000110.1:0-3304 GCA_031424715.1 Frankiaceae bacterium | reverse complement strand
AGCGAGCTCAGCGTCTCGGTGTCGAGGTCGTTGGTCGGCTCGTCGAGCAGCAGCACGTTGCCGCCCTGCTTGAGCGTCATGGCCAGGTTCAGCCGGTTGCGCTCGCCGCCGGACAGCACGCCGGCCGGCTTCTGCTGGTCGGGGCCCTTGAAGCCGAAGGCGCCGATGTAGGCGCGGCTCGGCATCTCCTGGTTGCCGACCTGGATGTAGTCCAGGCCGTCGGAGACGACCTCCCAGACCGTCTTCTTCGGGTCGATGCCGGTGCGGTTCTGGTCGACGTAGCTGATCTGCACGGTCTCGCCGACCCGCACCTCGCCGCTGTCGGCCGGCTCGAGCCCGATGATGGTCTTGAACAGCGTGGTCTTGCCGACGCCGTTCGGGCCGATGATCCCGACGATGCCGCCGCGCGGCATGGTGAACGACAGCCCGTCGATGAGGACCCGGTCGCCGAAGCCCTTCTTGAGCTCGCGCGCCTCGATGACGACGCTGCCCAGGCGCGGGCCCGCCGGGATCTGGATCTCCTCGAAGTCGAGCTTCTTGTTCTTCTCGGCCTCGGCGGCCATCTCCTCGTAGCGGGCCAAGCGGCTCTTGCTCTTGGTCTGCCGGCCCTTGGCGTTCTGCCGGACCCACTCGAGCTCGTCCTTGAGCCGCTTCTGCAGCTTCTGGTCCTTCTTGCCCTGGACGGCGAGGCGCTCGGCCTTCTTCTCCAGGTAGGTGGAGTAGTTGCCCTCGTAGGGGTACGCGCGGCCGCGGTCGAGCTCGAGGATCCACTGCGCGACGTTGTCGAGGAAGTACCGGTCGTGGGTGACGGCCAGCACGGCGCCGGCGTACTGCGCCAGGTGCCGCTCGAGCCACAGCACGCTCTCGGCGTCGAGGTGGTTGGTCGGCTCGTCGAGCAGCAGCAGGTCGGGCGCCTCGAGCAGCAGCTTGCACAGCGCGACGCGGCGGCGCTCACCACCGGACAGGTGCACGACCGGCTCGTCCGGCGGCGGGCAGCGCAGCGCGTCCATCGCCTGCTCGATCTGGGAGTCCAGCTCCCAGGCGTTGGCCGCCTCGATCGCGTCGAGCAGCGGCGCCTGCTCCTCGAGGATCTTCTCGAAGTCGGCGTCGGGGGCGCCCATCTTCTCGTTGAGCTCTTCGTAGCGCAGGAGGACGTCGCGGATGCCCTTGACGCCGTCCTCGACGTTCTGCCGGACCGTCTTGGTGTCGTCGAGCGGCGGCTCCTGCAGGAGCATGCCGACGCTGAAACCGGGCGTGAGCTTGGCGTCGCCGTTGGACGGCTGGTCCATCCCCGCCATCATCTTCAGCACGGTCGACTTGCCGGCGCCGTTAGGCCCGACCACCCCGATCTTCGCACCCGGGTAGAAGGCGAGCGTGACGTCATCGAGGATGACCTTGTCGCCGACCGCCTTGCGGACCTTCTGCATCTGATAGATGAACTGCGCCATGTGCAGCAAGGCTAGCCGGGGAGCTCGCCCACCTCAGGCCGCGACGTCGGGCGCCTCGTCGACGTGCTCGGGCCCAGCCGGCTCCTCCGGGGCCGCGACCGTCTCGGGGTCGCGCGGCGCGCGCTGCTGGGTCACCGGGCCGCGACTGAGGTCGAAGCCGATCGCGCTCGCCTCGATCTCGAGGCTGCTGCGCTCCTCGCCCTGCGGGCTGACCCACGTCTTGGTGTCGAGCCGCCCGGTGACGATGACCCGGTCACCCTTCTGGAGCGACTGGGTGGTGTGCTCAGCCAGCGCTCGCCAGCAGGTCACGCGGTACCACGTGGTGCCGGCGTCCGACCAGGTGCCGCTGTTCTTGTCGTAGCGGCGAGGGGTGCTGGCGACGCGGAAGTCGGCGACGATCGCGCCGCCCGCCACGACCCGCTGGCGCGGCTCGGTCCCGACGTTGCCCACCACGGTGATCACGGTCTCGTACACGTCAGCCTCCAGGCTCCACCGGAGGTCGCTCCCCCGGACCCCGTCGACGCTGCCGGGTAGGGGCGGCGTACGGCGGACTCTCTTGTGATCTGTGGACGAAACCTGCGCCTGTGCACAGTCAGGGCGCGAGGGCCGCCACCAGGAAGCCGCGCAGCTCGTCGTCGTCGATCCCGCTCATGGCGTCCGCGGTGAGGCGCAGCGTCCCCTTGCCCGAGCTGAGGTCGGGGTGCCGGCTCTCGAACCCGTCGTCCCGACCCGGCGACCAGCCGTAGACGGACAGGCCGTGACTCCAGGCGCCGACGTAGAGCTCACGGGCGCCGACCCTGAAGGCAGGCATCTTGTAGGCGATGCGCCGCTCGACAGCGGGATACGCATCGAGCACCAGGCGCTGCACCCGGTCGAAGAGCGCGCGCCGGTCCTCCGGCAGGGCGTCCACGTAGTCCCGAAAGGCCGGTCCCATGTCGGCGATCGTGACACGGGCGACGGACCGGTCCTCGCTGCCATACTGGGCGCGCCGTCCGCCCCCGTAGCTCAGCGGATAGAGCAGCGGGTTTCTACCCCGTAGGTCGGGCGTTCGAGTCGCTCCGGGGGCACGACCGACAGCGCCGCCTTCGCTACCCTGCCGCCATGAGCAGCGCTCAGGTGGCCACCGGTGTCGTCCACCCGATCCCCGACGACCTGCGCAGCGCACTGAGCGGCAACCCCACCGCGCTGGCCGCGTGGCAGGACATCACGCCGCTGGCCCGCAACGAGTTCATCTGCTGGGTCGAGGACGCCAAGCAGGCCACGACCCGGGAGCGCCGCATCCGGCGTACGCAGGAAGAGCTCGAGGAAGGCAAGCGGCGGCCCTGCTGCTGGCCCGGGTGCAGCCACCGGGAGCGCACCGGCCGGGCCTGAGCGCTCCGGCGCCCGTCAGGCGACGGGCCGCAGCGCCCAACCGCGCTCGCGCACGTTGCGGAACAGGTCGCGGCCCGTCTTGGTGCGGATGCGGCACAACTGCACGTCGACGCGGCGGGACGGTCGACGGTCCCCCCAGCAGACCCAGTGCAGCTGGTCGCGGCTCCACACCCGGCCCGGCGCGGCGAGGAACAGCGCGAGCAGCTCGACCTGCCGTGGTGAGAGGTCGACTTCCTCACCCGCCACGGTCACGACGTACGACGTGAGGTCCACGGCGACATCGCCGCAACGCAGCGGAACGCTGACGTCTGCTCCCACCGAGATCGCTCGCGCCGGGTAGGCGACGAGACCGTCGTCGGAAGGGTCGACGTACTCGAGTGCCTGGATCGCCATGGTTCCTCCCTGGTGCCGTGCCCTGACGGTAGGGAGGGGTCGTTACCGTCGGGAGGCTTGCGTGTTTCGACCAGGTAGCGGACTCACCACAG
>JANPHZ010000109.1:0-14446 GCA_031424715.1 Frankiaceae bacterium | reverse complement strand
TGTTCCGGCGCTTTCCGGCCTGTCGGCTCGGTCACAGGCCGATGGGGGCGTCAGTCGACCTGGTCTCGGACGACGGCGTCCGCGAGCAGACGGCCGCGCAGCGTCAGCACAACCCGGTCACCCACCTGCTCGACCAGGCCCCGGTCGGCCAGGCCCA
The DNA here is from genome assembly GCA_031424715.1 of Frankiaceae bacterium. Classification (GTDB taxonomy): domain Bacteria; phylum Actinomycetota; class Actinomycetes; order Mycobacteriales; family SCTD01; genus RYN-124. Next base: position 14,289 of record JANPHZ010000109.1, on the reverse strand, counting down.
CGACCTGCCCTTGAGCGTGCCGCGACAGGGCCTGCAGCGGCAGCCCGTCTCGCAGGCGCACCTCCAGCAGCACCCGCTCGGCGGCGCGCTGGGCCTCGGTCAGCACCTCCCGGCCCGCACCCGGCGTGAGGCCCGAGGCGAGGCGAGCCGCGTAGGCCGTCGGGTGCTTGACGTTCCACCACCGGACGCCGCCCACATGGCTGTGCGCACCCGGTCCGACGCCCCACCAGTCCGCGCCCTGCCAGTAGCCGAGGTTGTGCCGGCACGGCTCCCCCCAGTTGGAGACCTCGTACCACCCGAGGTGCGCCAGCGCGGCGTCCGCCATCAGGTAGCGGTCGGCGAGAACGTCGTCGTCCGGTGCCGCCACCTCGCCGCGCGCCACCTGCCGCCCGAGCCGGGTGCCCTCCTCGACGATGAGCGCATAGGCAGACACGTGCGTCGGCCCTGCCTCGACGGCGACCCGCAGCGAGGTCGCCCAGTCATCATCGGTCTCCCCCGGCGCGCCGTAGATGAGGTCGAGCGAGACCTGGTCAAAGCCGGCGGCGTAGGCCTCGGCCACAGCGGCCTCGGGTCGTCCCGCGGTGTGCGTGCGGTCCAGGGCAGTGAGCACGTGCGGGACGGCTGACTGCATGCCGAAGGAGATGCGGGAGAATCCCCTGTCCCGCAGGATTTTCAGCGAGTCAGCATCGACCGAGTCAGGGTTGGCCTCCGTCGTCACCTCAGCTCCTGGCGCGAGGCCGAACTCCTGCTCGATGCTCGCCAGCACCTTGCCCAGGTCCTCCGGGGCCAACAGCGTCGGGGTACCGCCGCCGACGAACACGGTGTTCACCTGAGGTGCCCGGTCACCGAGCACCCGACGTGCGAGGCGCACCTCGGCCACCGCCGCATCGGCGTACGACGCCTGCAGGCCACCCAGGTCGGTGTAGGTGTTGAAATCGCAGTAGCCGCAGCGGGTCACGCAGAACGGCACGTGGACGTAGAGCCCGAACGGACGTTCGCCGAGCGCCGCCAGGGCACTGCCCGGGAGCGCGCCGTCGACAGGCACCGCCTCGCCATCGGGGAGCTGACCTGCCATGCCCCTAGTGTCGCGGCTGGCTAGTTTTGCCGGATGGAGATCGTGCTCGTGCGCCACGCCCTGCCGGTCCGGGTGGACGCTGCGCCCGGGGGTGGCCCAGCCGATCCCGGCCTCGCCGATCGTGGCCGCGAGCAGGCGGCTCGGCTCGTGCAGGCGCTGACGGCGGACCCGGTCGACGCCGTCTACGTCTCCCCCGCTCGGCGAGCGCGCGAGACCGCGGAGCCGCTGCTCGCAGCGGTGGGGATGCGCGGGATCGAGACACCTGGCATCGCGGAGTTCGACACCGCCGACCCGTCGTACGTCCCGGTGGAGGAGCTGCGAGCCGCGGGCGACCCGCGCTGGGAGCTGCTCAAGAGCGGCAACCTCTACAGCGCAGGCGTCGACCCGGCGGCCTTCCGGCGGCGGGTGGTCGACGCGGTCGAGTCGATCGTCGCCGCGCACCCCGGCGGGCGTGCGGTGCTCTTCAGCCACGCCGGCAGCATCAACGCCTACGCCGGGCACGTGCTGGGGCAGGAACGGACGATCTGGTTCGGTCCGGCGTACTGCTCGATCACCCGGATCGCCTGTGCGCGCGGCGGCCGGCGCGGCGTGACCAGCCTCAACGAGACCGGTCACGTCCGCGACCTGCTCTAACGCAGCAGCTCGTCCACGACCTCGTCGCGGTCCAGGAGGTGCACGCCGAGGAACGACAGCACGCAGCGGTACCAGACCGAGGCGTTCTGGGGCGTGAGGATCCAGTGGTTCTCGTCGGGGTAGTAGAGGAACCGGTGCGGCGACGTGGCCGGGTCCTTGACCTGCTGGTTGAGCTCGAGCCACAGCCGCAGGCCCTCGCCGATGGGAACGCGGTAGTCGCGGTCACCGTGGATCACCAGGACCGGTGAGGTGATGGCTCCCACGTGGGCGCTGGGGTCGTTGCGCTGCGCCATTTCCGGCGTCATCTCGCGCTGCCAGTAGACCGCGGCGTCCGTGGTGGGGCCGAACTGCGCGAGGTTCCACAGGCTGGCGTGCGTCACGACGGCGCGGAAGCGGTCGGTGTGCCCCGCGACCCAGTTGGCCATGTAGCCGCCGAACGACCCGCCCATCGCCGCCGTGCGCGTCCCGTCGATGTCGTCTCTCGCGATCGCCGCATCCGTGCAGCGCATCAGGTCGTCGTAGGGCTCCTCGCCCCAGGCGCCCCAGCCGCGCTGCACCATCGCGAGTCCGTAGCCCGTGGACAGCCCGGGGTCGGGCAGCAGGACGGCGTAGCCCTGGGCCGCGAGCAGCCACGGGTTCCACCGCCAGGACCAGGAGTTCCACGAGCTGAGCGGTCCGCCGTGGATCCAGAGCACCAGCGGCGCGGGGCCCTCGGCGTCCGGCAGCACCAGCCAGGACCGCAGCGGTGTGCCGTCGGCGGCGGTCGTGGTGATCTCGGTGAGGCTGCCGGGCAAAGCCAGCTCGTCGACCGGTCCCTGCAATAGGGCGGGCTCCTGGTCGACCTCGGTCGCGCTCAACCGCACCGGTGCGGGCGCGGCGTCGACGGCCGCGCGGATTGCGTAGACGGTGGCGCCGTCGGGGCTGATCTGCAGGTTGCCGTAGGCGCCTCGGTCGCCCGTCAGCCTTGTCACCGCGCCGGTGGCGACGTCGATGCGGAAGACGGGCGCGGCGCCCTGCTCGTCGGCCGTGACCAGCAGGGCCGAGCCATCGGGCAGCCAGTGCCGCTCGCCCGCCCAGCGGTCCCAGCCGGGGGCCACCTCGCGTGGCGCGGCCGACCCGTCGAGCGGTACGACGACCAGCCGACTGTCCACCGAGCGGCTCGGGTCCCCGTGCCGGGAGCGGGTGCAGGCCACCCACTGGCCGTCCGGCGAGATCTTCGGAGCGCCGTACTCGTGTCCCGGCTCGTCGCACAGCACGCGGCGCTCGTCACCCGCGAGGACGACGAGGGTGCTGCGGGTGACGGCTGCCGGCTCGTCCAGCCGCCAGGTCGTGACCACTGCCGACCCGTCCGGCGTGACGTCGTACGACGCCTCGATCAGCGCCCGCTCCGGCGCCGGCGTCCGGTCGGTCCACGCGATGCGCTCGTGCGCCTCGACCGCGCCGGTCAGCAGGCGCGGGAAGTCGGGTCCGAGGTCGTGGTCCCAGAACCGGACGGGGTAGGCCTTGTGCAGGATCGCGCTGACCTTCTTGTCCTTGCGCTCCTTGCGGCGCTGCTCGTCGTCCTCGGCGGTGACCGCACCTGGCAGCGTGGCGCTGCTCGCGACGACGGTGCCGGACTCGCGCGCGACGACGACGCCAGCGATGCCGCCGGGACGGGTCGCGACCACACGCGCCTCACCGCTCCGCGCCGGCAGCAGCCACAGTGCGGCGGGAGCATCGTCCTTGCTCTCCTTGCCCTCAGGGTCGGGTCGGGCGGAGGTGAACAGCAGGTCGCCGTTGGGCAGGAAGGCCGGCGCCGCCTCGCCCTTGCGGCTGCGGGTCAGCCGCTCTGCCGTCCGCTCCCCCGACGGGTCAACCTCCCAGAGCGCGGTCACCCAGCGCACGGCGTCGCTGTCGAGCGTCGCCACGGACGTCACCAGCCGAGTGCCGTCGGGGCTCAGGGCCAGTCCGGCGGTGCGTGGAATCGCCTGATAGGCGTTGAGGTCGGAGAACGGCGTTGTCATCAGATATCCCTATCAGGCTGATGACCATCGCTGACGCGTTTCGACTATTTGGGCTTTTCCTCGCCGGTGGACAGAGCGGCGATGAAGGCCTCTTGCGGGACCTCGACCCGGCCCACCATCTTCATCCGCTTCTTGCCCTCCTTCTGCTTCTCCAGCAGCTTGCGCTTGCGGGTGATGTCACCGCCGTAGCACTTGGCGAGCACGTCCTTGCGGATGGCGCGGATGTTCTCGCGCGCGATGACCCTGGCCCCGATCGCGGCCTGGATGGGCACCTCGAAGTTCTGCCGCGGAATGAGCTCGCGCAGCTTGGCGGTCATGGACGTGCCGTAGTGATAGGCCTTGTCCTTGTGCACGATCGCGCTGAAAGCGTCGACCGGCTCGCCCTGCAGCAGGATGTCGACCTTGACCAGGTCGCTCTCCTGCTCGCCGGACAGCTCGTAGTCGAGCGAGGCGTAGCCCTTGGTGCGTGACTTCAGCTGGTCGAAGAAGTCGAAGATGATCTCGCCCATCGGCAGCAGGTAACGCAGCTCGACGCGGTCCTCGGACAGGTAGTCCATCCCCTGCAGGACGCCGCGCCGACCCTGACAGAGCTCCATCACGCTGCCGACGTAGTCGCTGGGCAGGAGCACCATCGCCTTGGCGACCGGCTCGAGGATGGTGGCGATCTTGCCGGTGTTGGGCCAGTCGCTGGGGTTGGTGACGATGACCTCCTCGCCGCTCTCGAGGATCACCTTGTAGACCACGTTGGGCGCTGTCGAGATGAGCGCCAGGCCAGCCTCGCGCTCGAGCCGCTCGCGCACGATCTCCAGGTGCAGCAAGCCGAGGAAGCCGACGCGGAAGCCGAAGCCGAGCGCCAACGAGGTCTCCGGCTCGTACGTCAGGGCGGCGTCGTTGAGCCTGAGCTTGTCCAGGGCCTCGCGCAGCGCGGGGTACTCGCTGCCCTCGACCGGGTAGAGCCCAGAGAAGACCATGGGCTTCGCGTCCTGGTAGCCACCGAGCGACTCAGTCGCCGCATTGCGGACCGTGGTCAGGGTGTCGCCGACCCGAGCCTGGCGCACGTTCTTCACGCCGGGGATGACGTAGCCCACCTCGCCGGCCGAGAGGAACTCGGTCGGCATCATCTCGGGGCTGACGACCCCGACCTCGAGGATCTCGTGGGCGTTCTGCGTCGACATCATCAGGCCGCGGTCCTTGGTGGACAGCTGCCCGTCGAACACCCGGACGTAGGTGATGACGCCGCGGTAGGAGTCGTAGACCGAGTCGAAGATCATGGCGCGGGCGGGCGCGTCGACACTGCCCGTCGGGGCGGGTACGTCGCGCACGATCGTGTTGAGGACGTCACCGACGCCCTGGCCCGTCTTGGCGCTGATCCGGAGTACGTCGGCGGGGTCGCAGCCGATGATCTTGCTGATCTCCTCGGCGTACTTGTCGGGCTGCGCCGCGGGCAGGTCGATCTTGTTGAGCACCGGGATGATGTGCAGGTCGTTCTCGAGCGCGAGGTAGAGGTTGGCCAGCGTCTGCGCCTCGATGCCCTGGGCGGCGTCGACGAGCAGCAGGGTCCCCTCGCAGGCGGCGAGCGACCGCGACACCTCGTAGGTGAAGTCGACGTGCCCGGGGGTGTCGATCATGTGCAGGACGTAGTCCTTGCCGTCGTCGGCGGTCCAGGGCAGCCGGACGTTCTGGGCCTTGATGGTGATCCCGCGCTCGCGCTCGATGTCCATCTTGTCGAGGTACTGCGCGCGCATCTGCCGCGCGTCGACGACCCCGGTGAGCTGCAGCATCCGGTCGGCCAGCGTCGACTTGCCGTGGTCAATGTGCGCGATGATGCAGAAGTTCCGGATGCTCGCGGGATCAGTCAGGGGCACGTCCCATTCTCGCACCGCGGCGTGCGGCCGTGCTGCGGTATCGTCATGGTCACGAGGGGCCCGCTGTCGCGTGCCTTCCTCCCCCAGACCGAGAACCCCAGACCGATAACGAGGACGCTCCACCGTGGCCAACATCAAGTCGCAGCTCAAGCGGATCAAGACCAACGAGAAGGCGCGCCTGCGCAACAAGTCGGTCAAGTCGGCGCTGAAGACGTCGATCCGCAAGTTCCGCGAGGCCGCCGACGCCGGTGACGTCGCCGCCGCCGCCGAGCTCAGCCGCGCCGCCGGTCGCCAGCTCGACAAGGCCGCTAGCAAGGGCATCATCCACGCCAACCAGGCCGCCAACCGCAAGAGCGCCCTGGCCAAGCGGGCGCAGGAGCTCGCCAGCACCAAGAGCTGACGCTCAGCCCCACGGCGCCGCGCTCTTCGGAGCCCGGCGCCGTTGTGCTGTCTGACCTGACCCCGGCCGGGGTCAGGTCGGCGGAGCGCCCCCGTCGGTGCGCTCGTCAGTCAAGATGCCCTCGAGCACGTCGTGGGCCTTGACCACGAGGGCCACCGTGACGGGCAGCACGAGCAGCGTCCACGCACTGGCCAGGTCGGCGAGGACCAGCAGCGCGGCGACCGCCAGCGCGCCCTCGCCCAGAGCCGCTCGCTGCCAGGCGTTGGGGTGGATGTGGCGCAGCCGCAGCAGCCGCGGGTAGAGCGGCCGGCTGGGCTTGGCCCGCGCCGGGGTCTGCGGCGCGGGCGCTCGCTCGGAGGTCGTCACCGGCCACCGCCGCGCGCCTCGACGACGGCCATGAGCATCCGCTCGACGGCGTAGTCGGCGTCGGCCGCGCCACCCTTCACATCGGCATCGGCCCGGGCCACGGCGTGGACGGCGGTCACGAGCGCTTCCGGCCGCCAGCCCCGCACCTGGCGCTGGGTCTTGTCGACCTTCCAGGTCGGCATCCCGAGCCGACCGGCGACCGAGCCGGGCGCAGCCCGTCCCGCCGAGGCGACGAGGGCCATCGAGCGCAGCGTGCTGGCCATCGCGCTGGTGACGAGCACGTGCTCGAGCTTGATCTGCCGCCACCAGCGGACCAGCTCCAGCGCGCCGGCCAGGTCACCCTCGACCGCACGGTCGGCGACCGCGAAACCACTGCTCTCGGCCCGCCCGCGGTGGTAGCGCGCCACGGCCTCGACGGTGATGGGCCCCTCGGTGTCCGACAGCAGCTGCTCGGCCGCGCTGGCCAGCTCGCGCAGGTCGGCTCCGACCGCGTCGAGCAGCGTGGCGATCGCTTCCTCCTCCACGGGCCGACCATCCCGGCGCAGCTCGGCCCGCACGAAGTCACGTCGCTCCCCGGGCTTCTTGAGCTTGCCGGCCGGCACCGTGACACCGGCGGCCGCGGTGAGCTTGGTCAGCAGCGCCTTGCCCTTCTGGCCACCCAGGTGGGTCACGACCAGCTGGCAGTCCTCGACGGGGTCGGTGGCGAAGGCCAGTAGCTCCTCGGCCGGGCGATCGGCCAGGTCCTGCGCCCCGCGGAGGATGAGCAGCCGGTCCGTCGCGAACAGCGAGGGGCTGAGTGCGTCCGCGAGATCGCCCGGCAGCACCGCGCCGCCGTCGAGGTCGATGACCTCGAGCTCGGGGAGGCGCGCGCGTGCGGCGGCGACCGCGCCGCCCACTGCCCGGGAGACGAGCAGCTCCTCGTCGCCGACCACGAGCGTCATCGCGGGGGGCTGCTCGGCGGGCACGCCCCATGATCCCACGCCGCTGCCCCACCGTGGCTCGATCGGTTGCTGCTGCGGTCCTGTCGGGCTCGGCCAACGCCTCGTGCTCCGGTTCGTTCACGGACCAGGCGCGGACCGGAACGTCACGCGTCGCGGATGGAACCACCCGGAGGGCGCCGGCGCGGCCTGCCACGGCGATGTCACCGTCGCGGTCGGTGCGGAACGACCGGGCGCCCCGCTCGGTCAGCAGGTCGAGGGTGGCCGGTGCGGGGTGGCCGTAGGTGTTGTCCACCCCGACCGAGGTGACGGCGACCCGCGGCTGCACCGCTTCGAGGAACGCGGGAAGCTGGTGCCGGCTCCCGTGGTGGGGCACCTTGAGGACGTCGGCGCGCAGGTCCCGCCCGGTGGCAAGCAGGTCGGCTTGCGCCTCGGGCTCGACGTCACCGGTGAGCAGGAGCACCAGTCCGGCCACCTCGACCCGCAGGACGAGCGAGCTGTTGTTGGGGTCGGAGTCAGTGCCGACGTAGGGACGCAGCGGAGCGAGCAGCTCCCATCGCAGACTGCCCAGCCGGCGGACCTCGCCGAGCGAGGCACGCTCGACACCGATCCGCTGCCGCGCGGCTTGCCGGCGTAGGGCCTCGACCTGCCCTGCCGGCTCGTCCAGCGGGCCGATCTCGACCCGGCCCACCGGTCGGCGCAGCACCCCGGAAGCGCCATCGACGTGGTCGGCGTGCCGGTGGGTGAGCAGCAGGACCGGCACGGCGCGCCCGCCCCGCCGGCGCAGGCAGCGGTCGACCGCCCGGGGGTCAGGGCCCGCGTCGACCACCAGGGCCTGTCCGGGGCCGGACCGCAGCGCGAGCGCATCGCCCTGCCCCACATCGCAGACCCCCAGGACCCAGTCGGCGGGCGGCCATGCCGGGCCGGTGACCCGCACGCCGACCAGCGTCAGCAGCGCCCCCGCCAGACCAGCCGCCAGTGCCCGGCGCGGCGCCCGTCGGGCCAGCGCCGCCACCAGCGCCACACTGACGACGGCCAGCAGGAGCGCCCCGGTCACCCCTCGCGGCCACCCGAGGTCCGCGCCCGGCACGGACGCACCGGTGCGGGCGACGCGGACCAGCCAGGCCGTCGGCAGGTAAGCCAGCCAGGCCAACCCCTGCGCCAGCGGCAGGCTGACCGGTGCGACCAGCGCGGCAGCGACACCGGCCAGGGTCGCCGGGGCGACCGCCGGGACAGCCAACAGGTTGGCCGGGACCGAGAGCGCACCGAGGCTGCCGGAGATCGCCACGACGACCGGACCGCAGAAGACCTGCGCGGCCGCGGGGACGGCAAGGGCTGCCGCCAACCACAGCGGCAGCCGTCGGCTCAGGGCTACGGTCCACGGCGGCGCGAGCACGAGCAGACCCGCGGTGGCCAGGACCGAGAGCGCGAAGCCCGGCGCAGCCGCCAACCCCGGATCGATGAGTACGAGCACGAGAACGGCAGCCGACAGCGCCGGGACGGCGCTCCGGCGGCTCCCGGACAGCAGCGCCACCAGACCGACCAACCCCATGGCCGCGGCCCGCAGAACACTGGGTGAGGGCCGGGCGAGGACCACGAAGCCGGCCAGGGCCACGGCCGACAGCAGCGGGGAGGCCACGACGCCCAGACCGAGAGTGCGGCTGAGCAGCAGCACGGCGCCGACGACGATCGCGACGTTGGTACCCGACACCGCGACCAGGTGCGACAGCCCGGTGGTGCGGAAGTCCTCCTTCAGCTGCGGGTCCAGGCCGCTCACGTCCCCGACGACCAGTCCGGGCAGCAGGCCCTGTTCCGCGGCCGGCAACGGCTCGACGGCTCGGCGCAGCCCCGCCCGCAGGTGACCCGCCACCCGCTGTACGCCGGACGGGCGGCTCAGCACGACCGGTGGACCGCGGGCCGACAGCAGCGCCGCCACGTCGTCGCCGGGGTCGGGGGCGCGCAGCCGGCCCTCGACCCTGACCCGTTGACTGGGCAGCAGGCCCAACCAGCGCGCATCCGCGGACAGCACGAGCACAGGCAGCCGCAGTCGGGTGCTCCGCCCCGCCGCGTCGACCTGCTCGGCCCGCGCGTCGACCACACTCAGCGGGCGTCCAGCCGCCATCACCCGTCGCGGGTCGGCGGTGACCACGACCTCGAGGACCGCCGCGGACCCACTGCGGGCGAGCTCGGCTAGGGGGCTGGTGCTGCGCGCGTGCGCCCGGCCCGCCACGGCTAGCCCGGCCGCAGCGGAGCAGACCAGCGCCGCAGCCACCAGCGGGCGCGACCGGTTCGGGCGCAGCAGCACCCCCGCCGCCACCCCCGCCACCGCTGCGCCAACCAGCAACCAGGCCGGCTCCACCGCGCGCGCCAGCCAGGCGGTCAGCCAGGCAGCCAGCGCCGGGACGGCGAGGCGCAGGTCGAGGTCGCGACGGCCCTCCCGCGGACTCGACGGGGCGCTCACACGGCGACCTTCGCCTTCAGGGCGACGTACTTGCTCTCACCGATCCCGGGGACCTCGCGCAGCTGGTCGACGCTGGCGAACCGGCCGTGCTCGGTGCGCCAGTCGAGGATGCGCTGGGCGAGCACGGGGCCGATCCCGGGCAGCGCGTCGAGCTCAGCGAGGGTGGCGAGGTTGAGGTCGAGCCGCCCGTTGCCGGTCGACGCAGAGCCGCCACCCGCGGCGGGCGCCGTTCCTGGCGCGGGTGGGCCGACGACGACCTGCTCACCGTCGACGAGCTTGCGGGCCAGGTTGAGCTGACCGAGGGGGGCGGTGGCTCCACCCGCGGCGCGCACGGCGTCGTCGACGCGGGCCCCCAGCACGAGCCGGACCAGGCCGGGACGGCGGACCGTCCCGACCACCGAGACGACGACCTCCGCCGCGGGCGCTGACCGCGCGCTGGAGACGGCCTGGCCTGCCGACTCGACCACCGGCACCGACACGGGGACCGGACGCGACCGCACGACGAGGAGACCGACGAGAACGGCGGAGGCGACGGCGACAGCGACCAGGCCCAGTACCCCGGCCCGGGTGGGCAGCACGCGCACCCGGTCGGTCCACGACGGCGCAGCGGCGTCGTCGGGCTGCAGGTCACTCAGCGCCCAGGACCGGTCCGGCTCGGGGACCCAGCCCGCACTCTGCTCGACCGCTTCGGCCAGCGGTTCGGCGGCCTGGTCGGCCGGCGTAGGGACCCACCCGAGGTACGGCGGGAACAGGTCGTCCAAGCGACGGACGGCACGCAGCTCCTGTTCGGCACGCTCCCGTCGACGCATGCCGCGACGCTAGGAACGACAGAGCCCTACGACGGTGGCTCGTCCCCGATCTGTGGACAGCGGTGAGCGCCTGTGGACATACGGCGGAAATTGCGCCGGTGACGCAGCCCGATGATCGCCGCCAGCGCGATGGCCCAGAGCACGTCCTGCCCGGCAACCGCGGCCACGACGACGACAGACACTCCGGCCAGCACGGAGGCCAGGGCGATCCAGCGGGAGGCCGCGAGCACGACCAGCCAGGTGAGCAGGACGATCGGAGCCCACAGCGGGTGCGAGCCGAGAACGGCCCCGGCCGCGGTAGCTACCCCCTTCCCGCCCTTGCCCTTGAGCAGGGGCGAGGTGACGTGCCCGAGCACGGCCGCGACCCCGGCGACCAGACCGGCGCGGTGGTCCAGTGCCCCGAACCCGGCGGCCGGCGCCGCGCCCTTGACGACATCGAACACGGCAACCAGCACGCCCGTACGACGCCCGAGGGCCCGCCCGGCGTTGGCAGCGCCGGGGTTTCCGGAGCCGACGCTCGCCAGGTCGATGCCCCGCCGCCGGGCGATCAGCGTGGCCGGTGAGATCGAGCCCACGGCGTAGCCGAGCAGAACGGCCAAGGCGAGCAGCGTCATCGGTGCGCGATCACCACCCCGAGCAGCCCCGGCCCTACATGGGCGCCCACCACGGCGCCCACCTCCGACAGCGTCAGCTCACCCAGACCGGGCACCCGCTCGCGCAGTCGCGCCGCCATCGCCTCAGCCCGTTCGGGGGCAGCCAGGTGGTGGACGGCGATGTCGACGGTCGCCTCGCCCGCCTGCTCGACGGCGAGCTGCTCGAGCCGGGCAAGGGCCTTGGACACGGTGCGCACCTTCTCGAGCGGCGCGATCTGGCCCTCGTAAACCTGGAGCAGCGGTTTGACCGCGAGCGCTGTGCCGAAGAGAGCGGCGGCGGCGCCGATGCGCCCGCCGCGGCGCAGGAACTCCAGCGTGTCGACGTAGAAGTAGGTCTTCGTGCGCTGCGCGGAGCTGACGGCGCGCTCCTCGACCGTCGCGAGGTCGGCACCCTCGGCCGCTGCCTGCGCTGCGGCGAGGACAGCGAATCCGAGCCCCATCGCGATCGTCTGGCTGTCCACGACCCGCACGGTGATGCCGCGCGCGGCGACCTCCTGCGCCGCGATCAGGGCGGCGTCGACGGTGCCGGACAGCCGGCCGGACAGGTGGACGGACACGATCGACTCAGCACCGGTCGCGAGATAGGCCTCCACAAACCGGGCCGGCGCCGGGCGCGAGGTCGTCACCGTCCCCCGGCGCTCGGTCAGCGCCGCGGCCACCTGCGCGGGCAGCACGTCGACCCCCTCGTCGCCGGAGGTGCTGCCGAAGACGACCTGGAGCGGGACCACCCCCACACCGCGCGTGAGAGCGAGCCCCTCGGGCAGGTAGGCCGTGCTGTCGGTGACGACGGCGGTCCGGCCGGCACTCACCCCGGCACCACGTTGACCAGCTTGGGGGCCCGCACGATGACCGTGCGGATCGCGGCGCCGCCCAGCGAGGCGACGACGGCGTCGCTGGCCAGCGCCAGCTCTCGCAGCTCGTCGTCACTGATGCCGGGGGGCACCTCCAACCGGTCCCTGACCTTGCCGGCCACCTGCACGACGCAGGTCACGAGCTCGTCGACCAGCAGCGCGGGGTCGGCGGTCGGCCAGGACGAGGCGTGCACCGAGTCGCCGGCGTCGACGTCATGCCCCAGCCGCGACCAGACCTCCTCCGCGGTGTACGGCGCGTAGCACGACAGCATCGTCGCGAGCGCCTGCACCCCGTCGCGCAACGAGGCCGGTGCGGGCTCGGAGCTGTCGGCGTTCTTGCGCAGCACGTTGGTGAGCTCCATGCAGCGGGCGATCGCGACGTTGAGCCGGTGCGCCTCCATCACCCTCGTCACCTCGTCGACCGTCTTGGCGACCGCGCGGTCGACCGCCGGATCACGGCCGTCGCCCACCGCTGCGGCCGCGTCCGTGGCCAGCCGCAGGAACCGGGCGAGGTACTTGCTCGCGCCCGTGGGCGAGACGTCCGCCCAGTCGACGTCGTCCTCCGGGGGCCCGGCGAACAGCATCGTCAGTCGGACCGCGTCCACGCCGTACGACGACAACTCCTGGCCCAGCTCGATGCCGTTGCCCAGGGACTTGCTCATGGCCTTGCCCTGGTTGATGACCTGCCCTTGGTTGAGCAGGGCCGAGAAGGGCTCGGTGAAGTCGACCAGCCCCATGTCGTGCAGCACCTTGGTGAAGAAGCGGCTGTAGAGCAGGTGCAGGATCGCGTGCTCGACGCCGCCGACGTACTGCCCCACCGGCATCCAGCGGCGGACCGCCTCGGGGTCGAACGGGCCATCGGTGTAGTCGGGGTTGCAGAAGCGCAGGTAGTACCAGGACGAGTCGACGAAGGTGTCCATCGTGTCGGTGTCGCGCTCGGCCGGTCCGCCGCACCGCGGGCAGGGGACCTCGGCCCAGGCACGGTTGGCCGCGAGCGGTGACTGCCCCTTCGGCTGCAGGTCGGCGCCGGTCATGTCCGACGGCAGTTCGACGGGCAGCTGGTCGTCGGGCACGGCCACCTCACCGCACGCGCCGCAGTGGACGATCGGGATGGGTGCGCCCCAGAACCGCTGACGCGACAGGAGCCAGTCACGCAGGCGGTAGTTGATGGCGCCCTTGCCGCCGCCCTTGGCCTCCAGATCGGCGACGATCCGCTCGATGGCCTCGGCCTTGCGCAGCCCGTCGTAAGCCCCGCTGTTGACGAGGACCCCGTCACCGGTCGTCGCGACCCGCGAGGTGCTTGGGTCGGCCTCGCCGGTGTCGACCACGACCCGCACCGGCAGGTCGAACGCCAGGGCGAAGTCGAGGTCGCGCTGGTCGTGGGCCGGCACGGCCATGATGGCGCCCGTGCCGTAGTCGGCCAGCACGTAGTCGGCGGCGTAGACCGGCATCTGCTCGCCGGTCATGGGGTTAGTCGCGGTGACCCCCAGGTCGACGCCGGTCTTGGGCCGGTCGGTCGACTGGCGGTCGATGTCGGACAGCTTGCGCACCTCGGCGCGGTAGGCCTCCAGGGCGTCGCGCTGCCCGGGCGCGCAGAGCTCCTCCGCCAGCGGGGCGTCCGCCGCGACCACGAAGAACGTGGCGCCGTAGAGGGTGTCCGGCCGGGTGGTGAACACGGTCACCGTGCGGCCGGCCACCTCGAAGTCGACGTGGGCGCCGCGCGACCTGCCGATCCAGTTCTTCTGCATGAGCAGCACGCGCTCAGGCCAGTGCCCCTCCAGCGCGGACATGTCGTCCAGCAGCCGGTCGGCGTAGTCGGTGATCTTGAAGTACCACTGGGTCAGCTCGCGCTTGGTGACCTCGGCCCCGCACCGGTTGCACTTGCCGGCGACGACCTGCTCGTTGGCGAGCACGGTCTGGTCCTGGGGGCACCAGTTGACGGCGCTGTTGCGCCGGTAGGCCAGACCGCGCTCGCGGAAGCGCAGGAACAGCCACTGGGTCCACCGGTAGTAGGCGGGGTCGCTCGTGTGCAGCCGGGTCGACCAGTCGAAGGAGACGCCGTAGCGGCGGAACGACGCCGCCTGCGTGTCGATGTTGGCGTAGGTCCAGGTCGCCGGGTGCTCACCACGCTTGATGGCGGCGTTCTCCGCGGGCAGCCCGAACGAGTCCCAGCCGACCGGGTGCAGGACGTCGTAGCCCCGGCGCATCCAGTAGCGCGCGACGACATCGCCGATG
>JANPHZ010000108.1:0-8203 GCA_031424715.1 Frankiaceae bacterium | reverse complement strand
CTGCGCCGGCTCACCGCGACGACCGCCGACCTGGTCTTCCTCGACCTGCCCCGCCGGCTGGCCAAGTTCCTCGCGACCAATGGCCGCGGTGGGGGCATCAGCGAGCAGGCGCAGTCCGACGTCGCCGCGCAGCTCGGCGTCACCCGGCAGTCCCTCAACCGTGCCCTGCAGCGCCTGCAGGACCGGGGGTGGGTCGAGGTGCAGCGCACCGCCATCACCGTGCTCGACCTGCCCGCCCTCGAGCGCTTCGCCGACTCCTGAGCGGTGCGTCGCGCCGCGCTGGTCCTCGTCCTGCTGTTGCTGAGCGCCTGTAGCGACGGGGAGTCGGCACGTCCTCGTGTCGCGGCGCCGACTTTGCTGTACGCCGCACCGGGTGGTGACGGCGACTCGTGGAAGGACACCGCCGGCACGTCGTACCGCCTCGGTCTGGTCAACACCCCGGAGCTGTCGGAGTGCTTCGGCGCCGCTGCCCGGGACCGACGGATCCTGCTGACCCAGAAGGGATTTTCGGTCGACGTCTACGCCACGGACCGCTTTGGTCGGGGGGTCGCGTCGGTGACGCTGCCGGACGGGCGCAATCTCAACGTGGAGCTGGCCCGCACCGGATATGCCGACGACCGCTTCCTCGACGACTTCCGCAGGGAAAACCCGGCGCTCGCTCGCCGGCTCGACGCGGCGTTCCGCGAGGCCAAGGCCGGACAGCGCGGCCTGTGGCGCGCCTGCCCTCGTCAACCCTGACTTGACGGAGGGTCCCCGTCAACCGTAACTTGACGCGGTGCCCTTCTCGCTCGATCCCGACGTACGCCGGCTGATGGACCGGTGCGCCGACGAAGCGCTGCCGGCGCTGGACCGGCTGCTCAACGCCGCCGCGCTGCAGCAATACCTGCACGGCGTCCTCCAGGCGCTCGCCGACGTCGCCCGTGAGGAAGAAGGCCACTCCTGGGCCGACGTCGGGACAGCGCTGTCGATCACCAAGCAGGCGGCGCACCAGCGGTTCGGGGGCGAGCGGCTGCTCGACGACAAGGGCACCTACGTCGATGCCGAGGCGGCGCCGGCCGCCTACCTCGCCTCGCTCGAGGACGCCCGGGCCGCGCTGCTGGCCGAGGGTGGTCGCGAGCGCGACCTGCGCCTCGTCGAGGCCGGCATCGCCCGCGCCCGCGGTGCGAAGCCGGATCTCGCCGTACGACGCCAAGAGCTCGAGGACGCCCGCGACGCCTTGCTGGAGCAGGGCGGTCGCGAGGCTGACGTCGCACTGCTCGACGCTGCCCTCGCCACCGACGACCTCAGCGACGACGTGGCCTTCGTGGTGGTCGAGAAGCCGCGCCGCTGATGAGGCTCATCATCGAGGCCACCGACCTGCCCGGTCGCCAGTGCCACAACGCCGTCGGGCTCTTCGACGGCGTGCGGGTGGGGGTGCAGCGCGGCCGCGCCGCCGTGCAGCTGGTGCCCGCCGAGGCCCCGAGTGCCCGCTGGGAGCTCGAGATCGCCGCCAAGGACGGCGGCGCGGACGTGTCCGGCCCGCACGTGCAGGGCCGCCCGGGAGCGCGCTTCGTCTACCTGGTGTGGGACGCCGCCGTGCACCCTGACGGCTCGGCCGGGATGTTCCGGCGGCTGAAGATCCCGCTCGACCCGACCCACCAGCCGGTCCACGACGCCCTGGCCGACGGCGGGGTCTGCACCGTCCGGCTGGGCCTCACCGGCGCCGACGGCACTCCCCGCTGTGGGGGCCTCAAGACCAGTGACCTCAGCTGGTCCGAACACCACGAAATGCCTGCGACATAAGCAGATGTCATCACTAACGTGCACGCGACGCATCGGGGGAGATCGCTAGTGCCTGCACAACCGACCCAGCAACCGACCAAGCTCAAACCCGGTGACGGACTGTGGCTTGCCTTGCGCTCTGCCTTCACGACCGCTCCGGCCCTGACGACCGGCACCGCGCTGTGCGCGCTCGTGCTCGCCATCGAGCCGGTGGTCTTCGCCCTCGCGACGGCTCACCTCGTCGGATCCCTCCCGGCGGCGATCGAGGCCGGCGGCGTAGGGGAGGCCGCGGACCGCGTCTACCGGCTGCTGATCCTCGCCTGCGCCCTCTTCGGCTTCGGCCGCATCATCCCGACGCTGCAGGGCACGCTGGCCGGACGCCTGGGGCGGCGGATGAACGGCGAGCTCGCCCGTCGGGTCATGGTGGCCTGCCAGACGCCGGTGCACCTCGACCACTTCGACGACCCGGACGTCCAGGCAGCCATCTCCCTGGTGCGCGACGACACGACGGGCGTCGGCATGCCGGGCACCGCGATCTCGGGCTTCTTCGGCGTCATCGGCCCCAAGCTGTCCGGGCTCGGCGGCGTCGCCGTGCTCGCCAGCTACTCCCTGCTGTTCGGGCTCGGCGGCCTGCTCGTCTACGTCCTGCTGCTCGTCGGGATGCTGCGCGCGCTGATCCTGCTCGCCGGCACCGATGTCGCGGCCCGTGCCTCGTTCCTGCCCGCCGAATACCTGCGTACGACGGCGCTCGACGTCGGCCCGGCCCGCGAGCTGCGGGTCTTCGGGTTGTCCAGCTGGGTCCGGGGTCGGGTCGGTACGAACTACCTCGCCGCGATGCGCAAGCTGTGGCGCCGCCGCGACGCCTTCGTGCTGGGCCTTGCCGCCGCGCTGCTCGTGACCACCGGCGGTCTGGGGGCGTTGCTGTTCAACTACCTCACCCGCGAGGCCGCCACCGGGCAGCTCAGCCTCACGACCTTCCTCGCTATCTTCCAGGCCTGCAGCCTGATCGTCAGCGTCAACATCAACGGCGAGGACCTGCACGCGATGCACGGCGCCGCGTCGATGAAGGCGATTCTGGAGCTCGAGCGGCTCGCCGCCGCGGCTCGGGAGAAGGACGACGTGCCGCACCCCGTGGCGCTGTCTCCCCTCGCACCCGAGCGCGAGGTCCGGTTCGAGGGCTTGCGGCTGCGTCACTCCGGCGCCGACCACGACGTGCTGCGTGGCGTCGACCTGGTCATCCCCGCCGGCCAGCGGCTGGCCCTGGTGGGCCTCAACGGCGCCGGCAAGACCACTCTCGCCACGGTGCTGTCGGGGCTGCGCCCGCCCACCGGTGGTCGCGTGCTCGTCGACGGCGTCGACCTCGCCACGGTCGATCCGACGCTCTGGCAGCGCCGGGTTGCCGTGCTGTCGCAGGACTTCGTGCACTACCCGCTGTCGGCGTACGACAACGTCGGACTTGGGGCGCCGGAGCTGATCGGCGACCGGGCCGCCGTGCAGGAGGCGGCCGAGCGGGCAGGTGCGGCCGGCATCATCAGCCGCCTTGAAGGAGGCTGGGACGCGGTGCTCAGCCCGACCCTGGCCGGCGGGATCGACCTGTCCGGCGGTCAGTGGCAGCGAATCGGGCTGGCCCGGGCGCTGTTCGCCGTCGCCGGTGGCGCCCGCGTGCTGGTCCTCGACGAACCCACGTCGGCGCTGGACGTGCGGGCTGAGGCGGCGTTGTTCCGCGAGCTCATCGCGATGCCGTCTCTGCAGGACATCACGGTCGTCCTCATCAGCCACCGGTTCAGCTCCGTCCGCCAGGCGGGACGCATCGTCGTCCTCGACGACGGCGTGGTGACCGAGGACGGGACGCACGCCGAGCTGGTGGCAGCCGACGGTCGCTACGCCTCGCTGTTCGCCTTCCAGGCTGCGCTGTTCAACGACACCGGCGACACCGGCGACACAGATGACTCCGGCGACCTCGACGACCTGGCGGTGCAGGGTGCGTAAGGGCTGGAACGCACTGCGCTACAGCGTCGGCCTGGTCGCGCGGGTGGGTCGCTGGCGGGCCGCGGTCTGGGCGCTGAGCCTGATCCTGCTGCAGAACGTCGGTCTGCTCGGCGCCCTGATCAGCGCCTCGCTCATCGACGCGATCGTCGAGCGCAACGAGCCGCGGGCCGTGGTGCTCGGCATCAGCATGGCGCTCCTGCTCGCCAGCGTGCAGGTCGTCCTGTGCCTGCTGCTGAGTTTCCAGCCCAAGGTCGAGGAGGTCGTGCTCGCGCGGTTCGACGAGGAGCTCGTCGCCACGACCCTCGCGCTGCCCGCGCACCTGCACGCGGCGCCCGAGGTGCAGGATCGGCTCGAGCAGCTGCGCCAGCAGCGGTCGGCCCCGCACAACCTGACGTACGCCGCCCTGGCCTTCGTCTCGTTGGCGGCCAACCTCATCGTGAGCGTCGTCCTGCTGGGCAGCTTCTCGCTGATCCTGCTGGTGCTGCCGCTTTTCGGGCTACCGCTCATCTACGCCCGGGGCAAGCAGACCCGATCCTTCATCAACCTGCAGCAGGAGATCGCCCAGGACCGCCGGCTGGCCCTGGGCCTGTTCCGGACCAGTACGTCGGCTGCGCAGGCCGACGAGGTGCGGCTCTTCGGGATGGGGCCGACCCTGATCTCGCGGTGGCAGACGGTGCGCGTGCGCGCCGACCACCGCGCTGATGTGGTCGGCGTCCAGACCGCCGTGCCCGTCGCGGCTGCCGAGGTGTTCTTCGGGCTCGGCTTCATCGGCGCCCTGACCCTCATCGTGCGGCAGGCGCTGCGCGGCGAGGCGACGACCGGTGACGTCCTGCTGCTCACCAGCCTCGCGGCCTCGCTCACCCGACTGCTCGGCGGCCTCGCCGGTATCTCCGGGTGGCTCGGGACCGTGATGGGCACGGTCCAGCGCTACCTCTGGCTGCGCGAGCGGCTGGTGCAGCACCGGGCCGAGCTCACTGCCGAGGGCGAGCTCGTGCCGGCACCGACGGCGCTGCGCGAGGGCATCCGGCTCGTCGGTGTCACCCACACCTACGCCGGAGCCGAGCGGCCCGCACTCGCCGACGTCGACCTGCACCTGCCGGCCGGGGCGACCGTCGCCCTGGTCGGTGAGAACGGCGCCGGCAAGTCGACGCTGACGGCCCTACTGCTCGGTCTGCTCGACCCGAGCGAGGGTCACGTTCAGGTCGACGACTTGCCCCTGCGCCAGATCGACCCGGTCGCCTGGAACGACGCGACCAGCGTGGTCCTGCAGGACCACGCGAAGTTCGAGCTCGTCACACAGGAGACCGTCGGGATCGGTCTCGTGCCCCGGATCGACGACCGGCCGCTGGTCCAGGCGGCGGTGAGCCGCGCCGCTGCGGACAGCGTTGTCAACGACCTGCCCGAGGGCCTCGACAGCCCGCTCGGCACGAGCTATGGCCAGGGGGGCCGTGACCTGTCCGGCGGGCAGTGGCAGCGCCTGGCCGTGGCCCGCGGTCTGATGCGGGAAACGCCGCTGCTGCTCGTGATGGATGAGCCGACCGCGGCCCTGGACGCCCAGGCGGAGAGCGAGCTGTTCAGCAGCTACAGCGCCGCCGCCCGGCGCGCGGCCGGCGCAACCGGAGGCATCACCGTGTTGGTGAGCCACCGGTTCTCGACCGTGCGCAGCGCCGACCTCATCGTCGTCCTCGATCAGGGTCGCGTCGTCGAGCAGGGCAACCACGGCCAGTTGATGGCGCTGGGCGGCCTGTACGCCGAGCTCTACGACCTGCAGGCGAGCGGCTACCGCTGAGGCAGGTGTCGCCTGGCAGGTGTCTGGTGCACCGACGTCGAAACACCGCTGCACCACATCCTTCGGAGGTCCCGCGGTGTCCCGCTCGATCCGCCTGGCCCTCGCGGTCAGCCTGCTCGCCGTCCTCGGCAGCCCCGCCGCCACCGCGTTGGCCGCCAAGCCCGGGGCGCTCAGCTGCACCGGCTCCGACCGCGTCCGCAGCTGCGAGGTCGCCCTGCCGGCGGGTGTCGCCGTACGCAGCAACAAGGTCACCGTGGTGCTGCCGGCCGGCTATGACCGCAGCCGCCGCGACTACCCCGTCGTCTACATGCTGCACGGGGTCGGCGACGACCACACGACCTGGACCAAGCCCGCCAACGGCAACCTCACCGCCCTCACCGCGACCTGCCAGGCCATCTTCGTGATGCCGGACGGCGGTGGCGGGACAACCGCGGGGTGGTACTCCGACTGGAAGGACGGTACCCGCCAGTACGAGACGTTCCACACCCAGGTCCTGCCCGCCGCGGTCGACCGCGCCTTTCGCTCGCAAGGCCCGAAGGGTCGCGCCATCGCCGGGCTGTCCATGGGCGGCTTCGGCGCCCTGAGCTACACCGCGCGTCACCCCGGGATGTACCGCGCGACCGCGAGCTACTCCGGCTTCGCCGACACGCTGTTCGGCGCGCCGGTCTCTGGGGAGTTCTACGACCGGGCGGGGCAGAACACGACCAACTCGCTGGGTACGCCGAGCAAGAAGATCTGGGGTGAGCAGGGCGCCGACCGGGCGACCTGGGCCGCGCACAACCCTTACGACCTGGCCGCCGCGTTCACGGGCCAGCCGCTGTATCTCAGCGCGGGTCGGGGAGCTCCTGGCGGGTCGGAGGGTGACAACCCGGCGAATGCCGCGGGCTACGCCGTGGAGGCCTACATCGGCCAGCTGAACGACCGGTTCGCCACCGCCCTCACCGCCGCGGGGGTGCGCTTCACCGACGCTCGGGCAAACGGCGGCAGGCACGACTGGCCCTACTGGCGGGCCAACCTGGTCAAGAGCTTCGACGTCCTGATGCCACCGCTCAAGGCGGCCGCCCCCGGCTGCGGGGCCTGACGGGCGGGGAGCCCGCGACCGGCCTACGGTGGCGGCGTGCCTGTCGCTCTGCGCGCCGCCCTCGTCGCCCTGCCTGCTGTGCTCATCGCCCTGGCGGGTCTGGCGCACCCGGTCTTCCTGACGCCGGAGACCGCTGACCGGTGGCGCCTCGTGCACCTGGTGCTGCTCCCTGCGTTCCCGCTGCTGGCCGGGTCGGTGCTCTACCTGCTGCGGGCCGACCGCGGACCGCTGGCCTGGGTCGCCCGGGTCGCGGCCTTCGCCTACGCCGTGCTCTACGGCGCCCTGGATGCGATCGCCGGGATCGGCGCGCCCGCGCAGGTCGCCGAGCGCGGTCGGTCAGCGCCGATCGGTGACCTGTTCCGCGCCGGCGACCAGCTCGGGCACCTGGGGGTGCTGGCCCTCGCCCTCGCCCTGGTGCTGACGGCCGTCGTGCTCTGGCAGCGGTCGGGAAGCAGCCTGGCGCTGCTCGGCGGAGCGCTGGGCGCTGCGTCGTGCTGGTGGTTCTACCGCGACCACGTCTTTGCTCCGAGGGGTGTCCTGGCGCTGCTCTGCATCGGTGTCGGCCTGGTGCTGCTCGCTCTGTCCGACGCGCGCAAGGTCGCTCAGGCGCCGAGCTGACCGCGCTGGCGAAGCCCGGGCTGACCGAGGTCGGCTCTGCGTCCGTCGGTGCGGCCGGCGTCACGCGCCTGCCGGCTCGCCTGCGTCCGGCCGCTCGCCGCGCCTCGCCAGGACCCACGGGCCTGGGAGGCCTCGGCGTAGAACTGCTGCACCCGATCGGCCTTGTCGCGCAGGACGAGGGCCGCTGAGGGCTCGCCGGCCATCGACGGACGCGCCGGACTCGCGGCGGCCTGCTCGCCGGCCTGATCGATGGCCCGTTGCCGGGCCTGGTTGAGCCGGTCTGCGACCGCCTCGATGAACCCGTCGTAGAAGGACAGTCGCCACGACTGGCCGGCGACGGGTGAGCTGCGGTGCTCGCCCGCGTCCATCCGGCGCTGGGCCGCGGCCGCCATCTGTACGGCGAGCGAGGACCAGAGCCGCTCCACCACGTCGAGGTCGGTGCGGTGTCCGAAACCCAGGACGTAGGTGCTGTCGCTCGCGACGTTGACGAGCACGTCGTTGGCCCGGGCGCAGACGACGTAGAGCAGCACCCGGTGCCGGTTGCCCCGGCGGCCCTTGGCTCCGACCTGCAGCTGCTCCTGCACCAGGGGCTCCTGCGACCCGCGGGTGTGCCGCTCGCGTTGTCGCGCGCGGGCGAGCTCGAGGTCGACCGCGTGGGCTGTAGCGAGCTGCTGGGCGCGCTCGACGAAGGCCGCCGCCTCGTGCTCGTTGTCGGTGCCCTCGGCCTGGGCGAGCAGCTTGCCGACGCGATCCACCAACCGGTCGCTCACAGCTGGCCCACCTCCACCGCGTGCTCGCCGTAGGAGATGCGCAGGGCGAGGGCGGCCTCCGGCCCCAGCGCAGCGGTGACGAGCAGCAGCAGGACGGCGGGGAACGGCGCGCTGTGCCGGCTGCACCGGCCGGTGCTCTCGCCGGCGTGATGGGCCAGCTCGTGCAGCAGGACGGTCTCGCGCAGCGCCCAGGGC
>JANPHZ010000107.1:0-2578 GCA_031424715.1 Frankiaceae bacterium | reverse complement strand
AGTTCGCTGAGCAGAACAAGAGCCTGCTCGATCGCCTGGGGCAGTGAACTACCTCGACCGGGCTGACCTGCAGGCGGTCGGTGCCGCGGTGCTGGACGGCCCGATGGAGGTGCGCGACTGGGGCCTGCTCGAGTCGGCGCTCGCGCGCCCGCAGGCCTCGGCTTTCGGGGAGGATGCCTACCCGACCCTGTGGGACAAGGCCGCAGCTCTTCTGCTGTCCCTCGTCGGCAACCACGCACTCGTCGACGGCAACAAGCGCGCCGGATTCACCTGCACCGTGCTGTTCCTGCGCAAGAACGATGTGCTGCTGGCGTTCGAGGAGGACGAGGCCTACGACTTCGTCATCGCCGTGGCCGAGCGGCGGCTCGACGTGCCGGAGGCTGCCGGCGTACTGCAGGCATGGGCGACCGGCTCGGCTCAGTAGACTCGCTGCTCATGGCCTCCACGAACGATCTCAAGAACGGCATGGTGCTCAACCTCGACAACGGGCTGTGGTCGGTGATCGAGTTCCAGCACGTCAAGCCCGGCAAGGGCGGGGCCTTCGTGCGGACGACGCTCAAGAACGTCCTCACCGGCAAGGTCGTCGACAAGACCTTCAACGCCGGCACCAAGGTCGACGTGGCCACGGTGGACAAGCGCGACATGACCTACCTCTACAAGGAGGGGTCGGACTACGTCTTCATGGATGGCGACACCTTCGACCAGGTCTACGTCTCCGAGCAGACGCTGGGCACGGTGAAGAACTACCTGCTGGAGAACATGGGCGCCATGGTCGCGATGCACGAGGGCGCTCCGCTCTACGTCGAGCTGCCGGCCAGCGTCGAGCTGCTCGTGGCGCACACCGACCCCGGCCTGCAGGGCGACCGCTCGACGGGCGGCACCAAGCCCGCGACGCTCGAGACCGGCGCAGAGATTCAGGTCCCGCTCTTCCTCACCACCGGCGAGAAGATCAAGGTGGACACCCGAGACGGTCGCTACCTCGGTCGCATCTCCGACAAGTGACGAGCGTCAGCTCGGCCCCGGGTCGCTAGCGATGGGCGCCAGGAGCAAGGCCCGCAAGCGCGCGCTCGACGTCCTCTACGAGGCTGGGCAGCGCGACGCCGATCCCATCGCGACCCTGCGCGACCGGCTCGCGCAGAGCGACCCCCCGGTGCCGGAGTACGCCGTCGAGCTGGTGGAGGGCGTCGTGGCCCACCAGGTGCGGATCGATGAGCTCCTGACGACGTACGCCGAGAGCTGGACTCTGGACCGAATGCCGCCGGTCGACCTGGCGATCCTGCGCCTGGGCACCTATGAGCTGCTGTGGCGCGCCGACGTCCCGGACGCGGTGGTGCTCAGCGAGGCGGTCGCGCTCGCGTCGAGCCTGTCCACCGACGAGAGCCCCGCCTTCATCAACGGACTGCTCGGCCGGCTGCTGCAGCTCAAGCCCTCCCTCGCCGTCTGAGCCAGTCGCGCTTACGTCAGACGTCTTACGCGTCCGCTGCGCACGCGCTGACTGACGTTGCGAAAGAGGCGGTTAGGCGTCGATGGCGCGGCGGGCGTCGGCGGACAGCACGCCCCAGCCGATGAGCTGCTCGGTCAGGGCCGACGGCGAGGCGTCGTAGATGACCGCGAGCGAGCGCAGGTCCTCCTGCCGGATCGACAGGATCCGCCCGTTGTAGTCGCCTCGCTGGCTCTGGATGGTCGCGGCGTAACGGGCCAGGGGGGCCGCCTTGTCCGCGGGCACAGACGACAGCTGCTCGAGGTCGATGACGATCCGGGCAGCCGGCTCCGCGGCCGGCGTGATGACGCCCTCAGGCAGCAGCTCGCTCACCGGGATGCCGTAGAAGTCGGCGAGCTCGGCCAGCCGCTGCACGGTCACCGCGCGGTCGCCGCGCTCGTAGGAGCCGACGACGACGGCCTTCCAGCGGCCCTGGCTCTTCTCCTCCACGCCGTGCAGGGACAGCCCCTGCTGGGTGCGGATGGCGCGCAGTCGCGCGCCGAGTGCCTTCGCGTAGTCCGACACGGTTGATGCTCCCTCGGTCGACGCGAGCGGGCTCACGTCACGGTAGGGGCGCCGGTCTCACCACTGGCTCGACCGGGACCGCCCCCGAAGGGGCGGGGTGACCGTAGTGCTCCCGGTGTCACAGCCTCGCCACACTGATTACGAAGCGTGACGATACGAGTCGATCGGGTCAACGTCAATAACCCAGGGTCACCGGATCGTGACGACTGTGCGCGGGGTGCGCTACCGTCGGTGTCGCTCGCTTCCCCTCCACCGAGCCCGTCCCGTGAGGCGGGGAAGGAGGTCGCGCCGGTGACGGCTGCCCTTGATCCGCATGATCCCCCCCGCCCGGTGTCCGGCGATCCCGCTGCCGCCCGGACCGTGCTGAGCCCCGCCGACGTCGTCCGCGTCATCGACCGGATGGCCCACGAGCTGCTCGAGAAGACCGGCGGGGGCGCCGAGGTCGTCCTGCTCGGCATCCCGACCCGCGGCCCCGCTCTCGCGGCGCGCCTCGCCGCCCGGATGAAGGCCTTCGAGAACGTCGAGGTCCCCGCCGGCTCGCTCGACATCACGCTCTACCGCGACGACCTGCGG
>JANPHZ010000106.1:0-14047 GCA_031424715.1 Frankiaceae bacterium | reverse complement strand
AGGATGATCCACAGCTGTAGGCGCTCTGCATCCTGCCGCAGGCGGTCGGCGCTGCGCTCCGCAGCAGTCTCCGCAGCGCGATAGCGGTCGAAGAAGAGACGGTCCCGCTGCAGGTCAGCAGCCACGGAGTTCGGCCCGGACGACTGCCCCCGTCGCGCTAGAGCCGGCTGGGCCCATTGCCGGGTCCACTCCTGCTGGGCTGCCTGCATCCGCATGACCAGGCCCAGCTGCTGCGGTTGGTCGCGGTAGGCGCGGCGAGCCCGCTCGTTGTGCCCCGGCAGTGCGGCGACGCCACGTCGGTAGGGGTTGAGCAGACCCTCGTCACCCGTGACGAGGAAGGCCCGCAGGGCGGTCTGCTGGTCGAGCATCGCCAGGTGCGACAGGCGGATCGCCCGGGCGCCAGCGTTGTAGCGGTCGGTGGTCGGGACCAGCCATACACCGAGCACCAGCGTGATCGCCAGCGAGACGGCGGCCGCCAGCCCGACCGTCAGCAGGATGGCGCGCGTCAGCGTGCCGATCTGGTCTGTCAGCCGCTGCCCCCCGACAGAAGTCACGGGCGCAGCCTGCCACGTCCTGGCGCACCTGTCGCTGCGCTCGCGCGTGGCGGCATAGGGTCGCGGCCATGACCGACGCGACCTTGCCGCTGCCCCCCGAACCAGGGGAGCGACTCGAGCAGGACGATGCCGAGTCGGTGCTGTCCGACGCTGCCACCGCGGTCGATGAGGCGGCGTCGTTCGACGCCTTTGATGCGCTGGACCGGGCGCGGCGATTGCTGCTCGTCCACGCGCATCCCGACGACGAGACCATCGGCACCGGCGCCACCATGGCCAAGTACGCCGCCGAGGGCGCCCTGGTGACCTTGGTGACCTGCACCCTCGGCGAGGAGGGCGAGATCCTGGTCCCGGGGCTGGTCCACCTTGCGGCCGACGCCTCCGACGGACTGGGCGAGCACCGCATCGGCGAGCTGGCCGCGGCCATGGAGGCCCTCGGTGTCGGCGATCACCGCTTCCTCGGTGGGCCGGGACGCTTTCGCGACAGCGGGATGATGGGCACCCCGCAGAACGACCGACCGGACACCTTCTGGCAAGCCGACGTCGACGAGGCCGCGGGCGAGCTGGTCGCGGTGATCCGCGAGGTCCGGCCGCAGGTGCTCATCACCTACGACGAGCGAGGCGGCTACGGCCACCCGGACCACATTCAGGCAAACCGGGTCGCCACGCGTGCCATGGAGCTTGCGGCCGACGCGTCGTACGCCCCTGAGCTGGGCGAGATCTGGCGCATCGCCAAGCTCTACCACTCCGCCGTGCCCCGGAGCGTGCTGCAGGCCGGGATCGACCACCTGCGGGCCAGTGGGGACAGCGACTTCTTCGGGGTGGAGTCGGCCGAGGAGCTGCCGTTCGGCGTGGATGACTCCCTCATCACGACGGAGGTCGACGCGCGCGATCACCTCGAGGCGAAGGTCGCGGCCATGCGCGCGCATGCCACCCAGATCGCCGTGGACGGCCCCTTCTTCGCGCTGTCCAACAACATCGGGCAAAAGGCCTTTGGCGTCGAGCACTACGTGCTCGTCCACGGTGAGCGCGGACCGACGGTGGGGCCGAACGGCTGGGAGGATGACCTGTTCGCCGGGGTGGTGTGAACCCTTTTGCCACACCTGAATAGGCCAGTCGAGTGGTTGTTGGCGTTGAGGTGAGCGGGTTGGGGTTGCGCGACGAATAGTGAGGGCACGGCCCGCGCATCGCCCTCGCCCCAGGAGCACACCGTGACCGACCGCAACGCCTCGCTCGACATCGAGCCGTCCTTCGCCAACCTGCTCGGCGCGCGGGGGGTCCTTTCTGCGAGCGAGGCTGATGTCGGCGCGACCCGCGAGGAGCGTCGGCAGCGGCGCTGGCTCAAGCTGACGACCGTGGTGCTGATCGCCTGTGCCTTCCTGTCCTGGCGGGCGGCGAGCACGCTGTCCGGGGCCGCTTTCTTGCCCCTGCCGAGCATCGACCCGTTCCTGCTGACCATCGTCATCTTCTTCGGGCTGCTGCTCGCGCTCACCGTCGGTCAGCAGGTGCTGTCCGGCCGCTCCCCGCACGTCACCTACCGTCCCGAGCAGATCGCGACCCGGCTCGACGACGTCGTGGGCATCGACGGTGTGAAGGAGGACGTCGTTCGTTCGCTGAACCTCTTCCTCGCGCACAAGACGTTCTCGCAGGAAATGGGTGGGACGCCGCGGCGCGGACTGCTCTTCGAAGGTGCGCCCGGGACCGGAAAGACCTATCTCGCCAGGGCAATGGCGCGCGAGGCGGGGGTGCCGTTCCTCTTTGTGAGCGCTACGTCCTTCCAGTCGATGTGGTACGGCGCCACGGCCAAGAAGATCCGTTCGTACTTCAAGGCCCTGCGCAAGGCCGCGCGCAAGGAGGGGGGCGCCATCGGCTTCATCGAGGAGATCGATGCGATCGCGATGTCGCGCGGCGGCGTGAGCACGGCGATGACGCCGAGCGAGGTCTCCGGCTGCTACGGAACGGCCTCGCTGCCCGCGACCTACGCGGGCCTGCCTGGGCCGGTCCGCAACGCCTTTGTCAGTGAGGGGTCGGGCGGTGTCGTCAACGAGCTGCTCGTGCAGATGCAGTCGTTCGATGTGCTCACCGGCTGGCAACGCGTCGGCGGCTGGCTCACCGACCGCGTCAACCTGCTGCTGCCGGCGCACCGGCAGCTGCGCCGCCCGCAGGTCCTGCCCACCAACGTCCTGCTCATCGCGGCGACGAACCGCGCGGACAACCTCGACCCGGCCCTGCTTCGCCCGGGGCGCTTCGACCGCCGGCTGACCTTCGAGCTGCCCACCAAGCCCGGCCGCCGCGCCCTGATCGACCACTTCCTCGCGAAGAAGGCGCACACCGATGAGTTGGGCGAGGACAAGCGCGAAGCCCTGTCGGCCGTGACCCAGGGCTACACGCCGGTGATGATCGAGCACCTGCTGGACGAGGCTCTGGTCAATGCCGTGCGCCGGGGCGAGCGGGCGATGACCTGGGCCGATGTCGAGCACGCCCGCATGGTCGAGGAAGTGGGCATGGGCCAGCCGGTCGGCTACACCGACCACGAGAAGCGGCTCATCGCCACGCACGAGGCGGGTCACGCCACCCTGGCCTGGCTCACCGCCCCGCAGCGCCGGCTGGAGATCCTGACCATCGTCAAGCGGCGTGGCGCCCTGGGCATGCTCTCGCACGGTGACCGGGAGGACGTGTTCACCCGCTCGCGCTCGGAGCTGCAGGCTCTCATCCAGATCGCGATGGGCGGTCAGTGCGCCGAAGAGATCTTCTTCGGTGATGTGTCCACCGGCCCCGGCGGTGACCTGCTCTACGCGACCAACTGCGCGGCCGAGATGGTCGGGGCGCACGGGATGGACACCTCCCTGCTGTCCTACGCCGCTATCCAGAACAGCTCGTTCAGCGACACCAACATCGTCGGGCGGGTGCTGGGTGACGACCGCGGCCGCGAGGCGGTGGAGACGCTGCTGCAGCGCCAGCGCGCGATCGCCATGGACCTGCTGCAGTCGCACCGCCACCTGGTGGAGGCGCTGCGCGACGCGCTCCTGGAGCGGCACGAGCTCATCGGAGCGCAGATCACCGACGTCCTGGAGGCGGCTGCCGCCGCGCGAGGGACCGAG
This sequence comes from Frankiaceae bacterium, assembly GCA_031424715.1. Classification (GTDB taxonomy): domain Bacteria; phylum Actinomycetota; class Actinomycetes; order Mycobacteriales; family SCTD01; genus RYN-124. The sequence continues at coordinate 10,395 of JANPHZ010000106.1, read as the reverse complement.
GGCGCTGTTGACCTGCGCGACGGAGCAGCTGTCGTCGACTGACGTGCCAGGCTGCACCGTGTGAGCTCAGCACCGCAAGGCCAGCCCGGGGCCGCGAAGGGCACCCGGTTGGTCTGGGGTCTCGTCGCGACAGGCTGCGCCGGGATCCTGCTCGACCTGTCCACGCTCTTGCTCCTGCCGCTCCGCGTCAGCGGGACCCTCGCGCCGGTGGCGCCGGTGGCGGTCCTCGTCGGCAACGTCCTGCTGGGCGTTGTTGCCGGCCGCGCGCTCCGGTCCCGTACGCCGGCGACGGTGCTGGTGGCGCTCGCGCTGCTGCTGTCGGCGGCCGGCGCCAGCAGCGGGCCGGGCGGTGACCTCCTGGTCACCCGCGACCTGCAGGTCGTCTACCTGGCCTACGTCGTGGCGGCCACGCTCGGTGCGGCGCTGCCCCTCGTCCCCCGTCGACCGCAGGGGCCCGACGGCCCCGCCGCTTCACCTCGGGCCTGAGCCGGCCGATGTCCCCAGCATGGACACCCAGACCGCAGCGGCGGAGCCGGAGGCCCTCGGCGGTGAGCTGGTCGTCGTACGCCTCGGAGGGAGCCGCTTCGCCCTCGACATGGATGCAGTCGCCGAAGTCGGTCGACCTCCTGGCCTCACCAGGGTCCCGGGCACTCCGGCCTGGGTCGCCGGGCTCGCCAACTGGCGCGGTCGGGTGCTTGCCGTCATCGACCTCCGCCTCGCGCTGAGCGCGCCGACCTCCGCGCTGGACCGGCACGGTCGGCTGGTGGTGCTGCGTCGGGACGGGGTGACGGTGGGTCTGCTCGCCGAGAGCGTCGAAGGGACCACCACCCTGGCTGTGGAGTCACTGGAGCCCGTCCTGGCCAACCTGGCCGAAGCGGGCGCGGCGCTGCTGTGCGGTCAGCTCACCGATGCCGAGGGGCCGATCGGGGTGCTCGACCTCGCCGCGGTCTTCGCCCTGGCTGACGGGCTCCCCCGCCCCCGAAGGACGCTCGGGTCCGACTCCTGAGCCATCTGGCCTAGCGATTCCCGGGCCAGTTTGGCTACAGCCGAACGGGTGACCGGCCGAGGTCTGCAGCAGGACCAGTGGGAGGCAACACCGTGGACTTCTCGATCCGGCTCGCCCGAGCCGCCGCCATCATGACCTGGCTCAGCCTTGTCGTCGGCGTGGCCGCCGCCACGGTCATGGACCTCGTGGGAACCGCGCCTGGGGTGCACATCCACCTGCTGGCCGTCTACCTCTGGACGATCTTCGGCGTCGCCGTCGCTGCCTTCTTGACGTTCCTGCCGATGCTGGCCATGAAGTCGAAGGTCGTCCTGGGCAACATCAACGTCTTCCGCGCGCTGCTCCTGATCTCCGACACGGTCTGGGTCACCGGCCTGGTCTCGGTCACTGGCGGCGTGCGCGGTCCGTTCTGGATCTGCTACCTCGGCGTGGTCCTGTTCGCCGCGGTCTCCATGCCCGGCTATCAGGCTGCGCTGTTCGGGGTCGCCGCGAGCGGTGGCCTGGTGCTCGCGTCGGCGATCTCCCACACCCTCGACCGCGACTCGCTCGGCGTGCTGATCCTGGTCGGCGCTACCTTCCCGATCGTCGCGTGGTTCAACTCCACGCTGTCCGCCGCGGTCTGGGGGCTGCGCCAGAAGGCGCGCGCCGACCGCAAGGAGCTCGAGTCTCGCGTGGCCGAGCTGTCGGACGCCCTGGAGCGCGCTGCCAATGGCGACCTGGCCGCTCAGGTCGGCGACAACGCCGATTCCCAGCAGCTGCAGTCGCTGAGCACGGCCTTCAACCACACGCTGACCAACTTGCGCGAGCTCGTCGGTCAGATCCGTGGCGGCGGCGAGCAGATCGCGGCCTCGGCCGGCGAGCTGCTGGCGACGGCCGAGGAGCACGCCGCCTCCGCGACCGAGCAGTCGTCTGCCGTCAGTGAGACCACCAGCACGATCGAGGAGCTGGCCGCGACCGCCGCCCAGATCGCCGAGACCTCGGAGGCCGTCGCCCGCTACGCCGCCGAGACGCTGCGCTACGCCGAGCAGGGCCGTGCGGCGGTCAGCGCCAGCGTCGACTCCATGGACAAGATCGCCGACCGGGTCGACTCGATCGCCCACCGCGCACTCACCCTGGGCGAGCCGAGTCACGAGATCGGCCGCATCTTCGGCGTGATCGACTACCTGGCCGACCAGACCTACCTGCTCGCGCTCAACGCCGCTATCGAGGCGGCCCGGGCCGGCGAGCACGGCCGAGGCTTTGCCGTCGTCGCCTCCGAGGTGCGCAAGCTCGCCGAGCGCGCGCAGGAGTCGACCGGGCAGATCCAGGCGATCGTGGGGCAGATCCAGGCCGAGACCAACTCCACCATCATCGCCTCGGAGGAGGGCGCCAAGGAGGTCAAGGCCGGCACCCAGCTCGCCCGCGGCGTCGTCGAGGCGCTCGAGCGGATCAGCGGGATGGTCGACGAGACCACCACAGCTGCCAAGGAGATCTCCATCGCTACGCAGCAGCAGCGGTCGGCGTCGGACCAGGTCGTGGCGGCGATGACTCAGGTGTCCGACGTCTCTCGGCAGTACGCCGTCGGGTCGCGCCAGGCAGCGGCCGCAGCGGCGCAGCTCAACGTGCTGGCTGCCGAGCTGCGGTCGTCCATCAGCCAGTTCAAGGTCGCGTAGCTCCCGACATGCCAGCCTGGGGCGACGATCCCGAGCTGCTCGCGACCTTCCGCGCCGAGGTCGAGGAGCGGCTCGCCTCCCTGCAGTCAGGGCTGCTCCGGCTGGAGGAGAGCACCTCTCCCAAGCAGGTCATCAGCGGTCTCTTCCGTGACGCCCACACCGTCAAGGGCTCGGCCCGGATGCTCGGCCTCGAGGGCGTGCTGCACGTCAGCCACGGCATCGAGGACCTGCTCGGCGCCCTGCGCGACGGGCGGTTCGTCGTACGCCGTGATCTGGTCGACCTGCTGCTCGCCTCCTGCGACGGCATCGGCCGCGCGCTGCCGGGCGAAGGCTCGATCGGTGACGAGGCGCTCGAACCCCTCACCGCCGCCTTGCGCCGGGCCGTCGATGGTGAAGACCCCGTGGCAGTTCCCGACCTGATTCCCCTGGCCCTGCCGGTGCAGGCCGCCGCGGTGGAGGACGCCCCGAGCAAGCCGGCAGGGACTCACGACTCGGTGCGCGTCGCCGCCTCCAAGGTCTACGACCTGCTCGACGCCGTGGGGGAGGCCGATCTCGGTGCGCGGCGGGTGGAGCAGACGACCGGCCTGCTGCTCGCGCTCGCTGCCGAGCAGTCCCGCTGGGTCGCTGAGCTGCGCAAGACCAAGGACCTCAGCCCCGACCTCGAGCTCGCGCTGCACCGACTGGCGGGGACCGGCGAGGAGCTCGCCGCAACCGTGCGCGGCCTGCGCGAGCTGGTCGAGGGGCACCGCGGCGGCATGGCGCTGGTGCGCGACGGCGTGATGGGTCTGGCGATGGTGCCGGTCCGCCGGGTCTTCGCTGCCCTGCCGCGGATCCTGCGCGACGTGGCGGCCGCGACCGGCAAGGACGTGCGGCTGGAGACGAGCGGCGAGGACGTCGAGCTCGACAAGCAGGTGCTGGACGGCGTCGCAGACGCGCTCAAGCACCTCGTCATCAACGCAGTCGACCACGGGTGCGAGGACGCCGGCACCCGGCTCGCCCACGGCAAGCCACTGCAGGCCGTCGTGACCGTCAGCGCGCGCAGTGTGGGCGGCACCGTCGTCCTCGAGGTCAGTGACGACGGGGCCGGGGTCAACGAGGACGCCGTACGCAGCAAGGCCAGCCTGCTCGGACTGCTGCCGGCCGACTCCACGCTGTCCGGTCCTCCGCTGCTCAACCTGCTCTTCACCCCCGCACTGTCGACCACGTCGGCCGTGACGGAGACCTCCGGCCGCGGGGTCGGACTCGACGTCGTCCGGGAAGCCGTCGAGGAGCTCGGCGGGTCGGTCGAGGTGCGCAGCGAGCTGGGCGCCGGCACGTCGTTCGTCCTGACCCTGCCGATCGCCTTGGGCGTGCTGCGCTGCATGGTGGCCCGCGTCGGTGAGGAGCGCTACGCCATCCCGGTGCCGGGCGTGGTCGAGTCGCTGTCGTTGCGCGACGCCGAGGTGCACACCCTCGCCGGCGCGACCGTCGTCGTACGCCATGGGGTTTCGATCCCGCTGCTGGACCTGGGCGCTGCCCTGGGACTGGAGCGGTTGCCCGGCGAGCAGCCGCGCGCGGCGCTGCTGGTCCGGCACGCGAGCAGCCAGGTGGCGTGGGCGGTCGACCGGCTCGAAGGCGAGTCGGAGCTGGTCGTCAAGGACCTGGGCAGCTTCCTCGGCCGGGTGCCCTGCATCGCCGGCGCCACCATCGACGGGGACGGTTCCGTCGTCTGCCTGCTCGACCTGCGCGAGCTCGCGGAGCGCACGGTCGGGCGCAGCCTGGCCGCACCGGCGGAGGTCGGTCGTCGTACGGCGCCTGCCGGTCGCAAGCCTCGGGTGCTGGTCGTCGAGGACTCGGTCGGCGTCCGCGAGCTGGAGCGGGTGATCCTCGAGGGGGCGGGCTATCAGGTCGAGACGGCCGTCGACGGACTCGACGGTGCTTCGCGACTTCGCGACGACCCGGCCGATCTCGTGCTGTCCGACGTGGAGATGCCCGGCATGGACGGCTTCGACCTCACCCGGCGGATCCGGGCCACGAAGGGCTGGGAGAACGTCCCGGTCATCATCATGACCTCGCGCGGAGAGGACCACGCGCGCCAAGCCGGCCTCGATGCGGGATGCTCTGCCTACCTGCTCAAGAACGAGTTCGACCAAGAGCAGCTCGTGCAGACCGTGAGAAGGCTGGTGGGGCGCTAGATGGCTCGGATCGTGATCGCCGATGACAGCCCGACCCTGCGGCGCATCGTGTCGAGCGTCCTGACCAAGCAGGGGCACGAGGTGGTGGCTGCCGAGGATGGCATCGGCGCGGTGCAGGCGGCGTTCGCCCACCAGCCCGACGCGATCGTGCTCGACGTGCAGATGCCGCGGGTCTCCGGCTTCATCGCCGCCCGGCTGATCAAGGACGACTGGCAGACCGCGGACATCCCCGTCGTGATGCTCACCTCCTTGGACGCCGCCTCGGATCGCTACTGGGCCGGGCAGGCCGGGGTGGACCGCTACCTCACCAAGGACTTCGAGGCCTCCGAGCTCGCCGGGACCATCGACGAGGTGCTGCTCGCGGCCCAGGCCTCGCGCGGGGGACGGGCCCGGCTGGCCGCCGATCCGATGGACCTGTCCGAGGAGGACGTCCTGTCGCGGGTCTGCGACCTGCTCGACCGCAAGCTCTTCGAGAGCTCGATCGCGCAGTCGGTGATGAGCATCGCCGCCTCCGCACAGGGGCTCGAGGCCAGCGTCGCCGCGCTCCTGGGCGTCCTGCAGCGGTTCGTCGGTTACGACCTCGCGGCGGTGCTGCTGGGTGCGGAGCGGGCCGCTTATGTCGCGGTCGGCAAGCCCACGGCCACCTCGCACTACGCCGAGTTCCTCGAGCGGGCGGCTGAGGGCCTTTCGTCGTACGTCGGCGAGGCGATCCCGCCGGCGCAAATGGCCATGTTCGTCGCGCCGGCCGGCGGCGAGATCGTTGACGACCCGGAGGATCTGCCCGGCGGGCCGGAGCAGGAGGGCATGGCGACGTTCGTGTCCATGCCGCTGCGCGGCCACGGCGGCAGCGTCGTCGGTGTGCTCGCGCTGTCCAGTGCCCTCAAGAACGCCTTTGGCGAGACGGCGCTGTCCACCCTCAAGCTCATCGAGAGCCCGGCCGCCATCGTCATCGACAACGCCCGGCTCGCGGGCGCGGAGGCCCACCGCTAGGTAGGGTCGGCCGGTGCCTGCCCGCCGCGCCCTGATCGTGGGCGGAGCCGTCGTCGCGGCGCTGGCCCTGGGCTACGGCGCCTCTTACGCGCTCTACGGCGACGAGGTCCCCCGTGGTGTCCACGTGGCTGGCACAGACCTGTCGGGGCTCACGCCCGAGCGGGCCGCCGCGCTGCTACAGCGCGAGCTCGCCGACGACGCGGCGCGCCCCCTGCGGTTGCTGGCCGACGACGTCGCCCTGACACTGAAGCCGCTCGCCTCCGGGCTGCGCGCCGACGTGGTGGCCACGGTCGACGAGGCGACGTCGGCAGGGCTGCTCGACCGGCTGCGCGGGCTGGTGGGCACCCGCCGCGACGTGACCCCGGTCGCGCAGGTCGACCGGCGCGTCCTGACCGCAGCCGTGAAGGCGCTCACGGCGCCTGTCGAGCGCCCGGCTCGCGAGGGCACGGTGACCTTCCGCGACCTGGTGCCGGTGGCAGTCCCGCCCCTGGCCGGCCGCGCCGTCGAGCTCGAGAGGGCTGTTGACGCGGTGGTTGAGGGCTACCTGCGAGGTGGCGTCATCGACGTGCCGGTCAACGAGGACCCGGTGCGCTCGACGGACGAGTCCGTCGAGCAGGCCATCGAGGAGATCGCCCGCCCCGCGGTCGCCGCGCCGGTGACGCTGTTAGTGGGGACCGCGCGCGTCGTCGTACGTCCGGCCGATCTGGCGGCGGGTCTGGGCTTCACCGTCGACGACGAGGGCGGCCTAGTGCCCAAGGTCGACGGCGCAAAAGTCATTGCGGCTATGGGCAAGCGGGCCGAGGCGGTCGCGGTCGAGCCGCGCGATGCCACCTACGTGATCCGCGACGGGACGCCGGTGCTGGTCCCCTCGCGTGACGGCAAGCAGATCTCGGCAGGGGGGCTCGGCACGGCGCTGGAGCCGGTGCTGCGACTACCGGCGCCGCGCGAGGTGACCGTGACGCTGGAGCCGGCGATGCCGCGCGTCAGCACCGCGCAGGCCACCGGCATCGGGGTCAAGGAGGTCGTCGGGACCTTCACGACCCGCTACCCCTGCTGCCGTCCGCGGGTGACCAACATCCACACGATCGCGGACCTGGTCGACAACTACCTCGTCGTGCCGGGGGAGACCTTCAGCCTCAACGGCGTCGTCGGCAAGCGCGACCGGGCCCGCGGGTTCGTCGCCGCACCGCAGATCCTGCGCGGGCAGTTCGTCGACGACATCGGGGGCGGTGTCTCGCAGTTCGCCACCACGATGTTCAACGCGGTGTTCTTCAGCGGGCTGGAGGACGTGCAGCACAAGCCGCACAGCTACTACATCAGCCGCTACCCGCCCGGTCGCGAGGCCACGGTCTCCTTCCCCGAGCCGGATCTGCGCTGGCGCAACGACTCCCCGCACGGTGTGCTCGTGACGACGTCGTACACCTCGACATCGGTCACGGTCACCTTCTGGGGGACCAAGCGCTACGACATCTCCTCGGTGACCGGGCCGCGCACCCGGATCCGACCCTTCGGCAAGGAGTACGTCGACCGGCCCGACTGCACCCCCGCCTCCGGTGAGGAGGGGTTCGACATCGTCGTGACCCGGGTGTTCTCCCAGGGGGGCAGGGTGATTCGGCGCGAGCCGTTCCGGACCCGCTACTTGCCCGAACCCAACTTCATCTGCGGCAAGCCGCCGGCGGGGGAGCCAGCCAAGCAGCCGCCCGGCAGCCGCCCGTCCCGCTCGCCCTCTCCTGCCGCGTCCCCGTCTGCGTCCCCCAGCCCCACCGCCTGACCCACGGCCGGCTGCGCGCCTCCGGGCCCGGCCGCCCAAGATCTTCGCGGTTTCGTGGGGGTCCTGACCCCTACCAAGACGCGAAGATCTTGATGGGCCCCGTCCCCAAGCCAGCGCACTGTCCCCAGGGCCCCGGTGACCAGGGCAGCGACGCAGAGCGTCGGCTGACGATCGGGCGTGACCTCCGCCGCCGAGCACTCTGTCGCGCCGCCTCCGTCGTACGACGAGGTGCTCGAGCAACAGCAGGGTGTGATCGCCCGACGCCAGGCACTCGCCGGCGGGTTGAGTGCCGAGACTTGGCGCTCACGGCTCGATCGCGGTCGTTGGCAGGCGGTGCTACCGGGTGTCGTCGTCACGCACACCGGGAAGCTGAGCTTCCTTGACCGCGTGTGGGCCGGGATCGCGTTTGCCGGTGCGGGTGCTGCGCTCTCCGGGGACGCGCTGCTGCACCTGCTCACCGAACAGCGGCGGGGGAGCTGGCCAGCGCCGGACCTGATCGACGTCGCTGTGCCGGCGGGGTGCCAGACGGGGGCCCGTGACTTCTTCCGGCCACACCGGGTCAGCGGACTGGCGGCGCTGCTTCACCCGGCCCGGCTGCCCCCTCAGGTGCGCGCTGCGCCGGGCGTGCTGCACGCCGCAGCGTGGGCGCCGAGCGATAGAGCTGCCGAGTGGCGAGTCGCAGCTGCCGTCCAGCACCGGCTGGTGCGCGTTATCGACCTGCGTCCGGCGCTTGTGCTGTTGCCGCGACTGCCCCGCCGGGCACTTGTCCGCGCGGTCCTCGACGATGTGGAGCTCGGGGCACACGCCCAGACCGAGCTCGATCTCCTGGCCCTGCTCCGCAGACATCGGCTGCCCATGCCTGATCGGTTGCAGTTCAAGGTGCGAGCCAACGGAACGCGCTACCTCGACGCCTGGTGGGAGCGCCAGCGGGTGCTGGTAGAGCTCGACGGAGCGCACCACCGGCTGGTCCGGGCGTGGGACGCGGACACGCTGCGGCTCAACGCCATCGCGGTCAGCAGTCGGCAAGACCGGGTGCTCGCGCTCCGGTTCACTGGCGGCAACCTCCGGCATGACCAGCTGCAGGTTGCCGCTCAGCTGCGAGCTGCCCTGCTGTGACGGTGATGTCTCTCGCCGGTCAAGATCTTCGCGGTCTCGTGGGGGTCCTGACCCCCACCGCAACGCGAAGATCTTGCCGGGCGGGGCGGTGGGTCAGCGGGAGCGGAGCCAGAGCTGGGCGTCCTTGGCCCAGCCGAGCAGGGCGCGCGCGCGCGACTCAGGACGTACGGCGGCGGCGCTGCGCTGAGCCGCCTGGACGTCGAACGGCTCTGCGCGCAGGTGTGCGAGCAGCTGGCGACGCTCAACGGCGTCGGGCGTCGTACGGACCTTGTGTACGACGAAGACCGCGGGATCGGTGAGGTGCTCGGCGAGCTCGGCCGGCGTCGGGGGGCGCAGCCGCAACGCCTCGTCGCCGCCGAGCCCGGCCAGGCGCAGGCCCAGTGCCGCCCCGACCGACGGCCAGACGATCTCCTCGAGCGCCTCGTGCGGGCTCGCCGCAACGAGGTCGAGCAGCGCCTGCCGGCCAGGCCAGGACAGGTAGGCCTGGGCGTAGGCGCGGCTGAACGCCTGCACCGGGTTGAAGCACCGCCACGGGTGCTCGATCGACAGGAGCGGCTGCCACCGAGCCCAGTCGCGCAGGAAGCGCCGCCCCGGCCGCCACGGCGTGCCCGGCTGCACGAGCGACAGGTGGCCGGCGGCGTAGTCGGCGCCGAGCGAGGCCAGGTGCTCGGCGAGGCCGGACCGGGTCGGCAGGACGTCGCTGTCGAGGGTGACCAGCCAGTCGCCGGCCTGCTGGCCAAACCACGTCAGCGCCGCATCGTGAAAGGCGGCGAGGTATCCGTGCCGCAAAGGCCGGCTGCCGGGGCAGCGCTCGAGCCCGTCGGTCAGGGACCCCTCGGGGCCCCCGTTGAAGACCACCACCGGGCTGCCGGGCGAGGTGAGGGACAGCGCCGCGACGAGGTCGGCCAGCGCGGCGGGCTGGTCGTGGGCGAGGACGGCGAAGCAGATCACCCGATCGACCAGGTCTGACCGTCCTTCGTGTCCTTGACGTCGACGCCGAGGGCCGCCAGCGCGTCGCGCAGCCGGTCGCTGGCGGCGAAGTCCTTGCCGGCGCGGGCGGCCGCGCGCTCGTCGAGCAGCTCCTGCGCGCCGGCAGGGAGGGCGGCCGGGGCCTTGCCGATGTCGCGCGCGAGGTCCAGGCCCAGGTAGTGGTCAACCCACAGGAAGGTCTCGAGCTTGCAGCCGTCCGGCAGCTCGGCCCGTTCGAGCTTGCGGAGCACCTGCAGCGCGCGCGGGGTGTCGAGGTCGTCCTCGAACGCCTCGCGCAGCTCGGTCGAGTAGTCGGCGCACATCGGCTTCGACGGCGACTCGGCCCACTCGGCGACGAGCCCGCGCCACCGGGCGAGCAGCCGGTCCGCGGCCTCGATCGCCGCCCACGACAGGTTCGCCTGCTGGCGGTAGCGCGTCTGCAGGAAGGCGAGCCGCAGTGCGAGCGCGTCGTGGCCGCGGTCGACGACCTCCCGTACCAGCACGACGTTGCCCGTGGACTTCGCCATCTTGCGGCCCTCGAACAGCAGGTGCTCGCCGTGCACCCAGTGCTTGACGACCTCGTGCCCGACGGCGCTGTCGCTCTGCGCCCGCTCGTCCTCGTGGTGGGGGAACCGGAGGTCGATCCCACCGGTGTGCACGTCGATCACCGACCCGAGCAGCTCCAGTGACATCGCGGAGCACTCGGTGTGCCAGCCGGGG
>JANPHZ010000105.1:0-12016 GCA_031424715.1 Frankiaceae bacterium | reverse complement strand
GACGAGCTCGGCGATCGTCGAGCCCTTCTGGCCGATGGCGACGTAGATGCACTTGACCTGCTTCTTCGGGTCGCCGCTCTTCCAGTTGTCGCGCTGGTTGATGATCGCGTCGAGCGCCACCGCGGTCTTGCCGGTCTGGCGGTCACCGATGATCAGCTGGCGCTGGCCACGGCCGACCGGCGTCATCGCGTCGATCGACTTGATGCCGGTCTGCAGCGGCTCGGTCACCGGCTGGCGCTGCACCACGGTCGGGGCCTGCAGCTCGAGGATGCGGCGACCCTCGGCGACGATCTCGCCCTTGCCGTCGAGCGGGTTGCCGAGCGGGTCGACGACGCGCCCGAGGAAGGCGTCACCGACCGGAGCCGACAGCACCTCGCCCGTACGCCGGACCTCCTGGCCCTCCTCGATGTGGGCGGCGTCGCCCAGGATGACGCAACCGATCTCGCGCTCATCGAGGTTGAGCGCCAGACCGAGCAGGCCGCCCTCGAACTCGAGCAGCTCGTTGGTCATCGTCGACTGCAGGCCCTCGACGCGCGCGATGCCGTCGCCGGTCTCGATGACCCGGCCGACCTCCTCGCGCGTCGTCTCCGGCGTGTACGACGAGACGTAACGCTCGATCGCGTCGCGGATCTCCTCCGGGCGGATCGACAGCTCCGTCATGGTGGTGCCCCTCTTCGGTGTAGTGGTTCGTGCCGGTCGTATGTGGTCAGCTGGCGAGCGCGCGACGGGCCTCGCGCAGGCGGTGGAGCGTGGAGCCGTCGATGACCTCGTCACCGACGCGGACAACCAGGCCGCCGACGACGGTGTCGTCGACCTCGACCTGGACCTGGACGGGGCGGCCGAGCGAGCGGGCGAGGGCTGCGGACAGCCGCTCGGCCTGCGCGTCGTCGAGCGCCACGGCGCTGGTCACGGTGGCAACGGACCGGGACCGGATGTCTGCGGCCAGCCCGGCGTACGTCTCGAGGCTGTCCTCCAGGGTGCGGCCACGCGGGCTGAGCACCAGCTGGCTGATGACGCTGCGGGTGGCGTCCTGCACCTTGCCCTCGAGCAGGCCGTCGAGCAGAGCCGTCTTGCGCTCGGCCTCGAGGGCCCGGTCGGTGAGGACCGTGCGCAGGGCAGGGTCGTGCGCGACGATGCGGGCGAACCGGAAGAGCTCGTCCTCCACCGCGTCGAGGGTCCCGTCGGCCTCGGCGACGAGGAAGCGGGCCTGCACGGCCAGCACCTCGATGCCGTCGACCATGTCGCGGGCCCCGGACCAGCGCTGGGTGACCAGGTCCTGGAGCACCTGCATCGGCAGCGGGTCGAGCTGGCTGCCGAGCAGGTTGTCGAGCAGGTCGCGCTTGCTCTGGTCGGGGGTGGTCGGGTCGCCGAGGGTGCGGCGCAGCTGGCCGGCCCCGTCGAGGAGTCGGACGACGGCGAACAACCCGTCGGCGATCCCCGCGACACCGGCGGCGTCGGGCAGGCCACCGGCGAGCTCGGTGAGCCGGGCGCGGGTGGCGGCAGCCGCCTCGCGACTGGCAGCGGCAAGCATCAGGAGCGCTCGCTCGCGCCAGCAGGGCTGGCCTCGAGCTCGGCCAGGAACCGGTCGACGACGCGGCGCTGCCGCTCGTCGTCAGCGAGCGACTCGCCGACGATCCGCTCGGCCAGCTCGGTCGCCAGGCGACCGATCTCACCGCGCAGCTGGGTCACGACCTGCTGGCGCTCGGCGACGAGCTGCTCCTCACCGCGGGCGGTGATGCGGGCCGCACTGTCGCGCGCCTCCGACGTGAGCTGGTCGACGATCTGCTTGCCCTGCTCGCGCGCCTCATCGCGGATGCGCGCAGCCTCGTTGCGGGCCTCTGCCAGCTGAGCGGTGTACTGCTCGAGCGCAGCAGCCGCCTCGGTCTGGGCCTGCTCCGCCTTCGCGATGCCGCCCTCGATCGCAGCGGTGCGGTCGGCGTACGCCTTCTCGAACATCGGGAAGACGGTCCGGCTGAGCAGGAAGTAGAGCAGCCCGAAGGCCACGAAGCCCACGATGATCTCGGAGGTGTGGGGCAGGAGCGGGTTGAACTCCTCGCCCTCCACCGCCGCGAGAAGCGGTCCCGACAGGGTCGCCACGACGCCTACTTGAGGGCGAAGGCGAGACCGATGCCGATGATGGCGAGGGCCTCTGCGAGGGCGAAGCCGAGGATGGCGATGCTCTGCAGCATGCCGCGCGACTCGGGCTGGCGGGCGACGCCGCTGATGTAGGCGGCGAAGATCAGGCCGATACCCACGCCCGGACCGATGGCGGCGAGGCCGTAACCGATCATGTTCAGGCTGCCGTTGATCGTTCCATCCATTGCGGTGTCCCTTTCAGGGGTTCGGGTGGTGCGCAGAAATCAGGGGGCGGGAGGGGTTAGTGCTCGTCGGCGAGCGCGCCGCCGATGTAGAGGGCCGTCAGCAGGGTGAAGACGTAGGCCTGAAGCAGCTGCACGAAGCCCTCGAAGCCGGTGAGGACGATGCTGCCGATCAGTGAGACCGAGCCGGCGGCGACGCCCACGATGCCGCCGTACTCCAGCAGCAGGTGCTCTCCACCGAGGACGAACAGCAGCAGCACGAGGTGCCCGGCGAACATGTTGAAGGTGAGACGCAGCATGAGCGTCACCGGGCGCACGATCACCGTCGAGAACAGCTCGATGGGCGCCAGCAGGAAGTAGACCGGGAGCGGGATCCCGGGCGGGAACATCATGTCCTTGAAGTACTTGATGAGCCCGTTCTTGCGGATGCCGAGGTAGAGGAAGATCACCCAGGAGATGACCGCCAGCACCAGCGGGAACGCGATGTGCGACGTCGCCGGGAACTGGATCAACGGGATGATGCCCGCGAGGTTGTTGACCGCGATGAAGCTGAAGAGCGTCGCGAGGTACGGCGCGAAGCGCAGCCCCTGGTGCCCGATCGCGTCGAGGGCGACGTCGTTGCGGATGAAGCCGTAGACCGACTCTCCGGCGAACTGCAGGCGTCCCGGGACGATCTGGGCCTTGCGGGAGGACGCGACGTAGAAGATCGCCAGCATCGTCGTCATGAAGATCACGATCAGCACCGGCTTGGTGAACCACGCGACCGAGTCGAAGATGGCCGGCAGGTCGAAGTCCTTGGGCCCGGGACTGACGAACGGCTCCTTGCCAGAGCCGCCAGCGCCCTCAGCGGTCTCGGTGAACCGCGAGGCGGCGACGAGCAGGCTGCTCACGTCGTCCCTTCAAGTCGAGGAGGAAGCACCGCTCGGCCCGTCCAGGGGCGGCGATCACGACCTACCATAGCGAAACCAGATGCCGTACAGAGCAGTGGCCGTCCCGACCAGCAGGCCGACCATCGTGAGCAGCGGGGCATCGAGCCAGCGGGCCAACAGGTAGCCCGCTCCACCCCACACGACGACACCCGACAGGAGCAGCGAGGTCGCTGCCCAGGCGTCGTTGGAGTCCTTCCTCGCGGCACGACTGTCGGCGTCCTCGCCCGTCGGATCGACGGGGTCGGGGGGGCCTGCTGAGGTGCCGGAGGACATTGCCGGGTCAGCCTAGCCGAGGTGCAGCGCCGATTCTCGACCGACGTCCGGCCGTCTGCGGAGGCGTTGCTCACAGCTCCAGCGGCGGCTGGTTGCGGCGGGCCAGCCCCACCACCACCTGGGTGTTGACCCAGACGAGTGCACACACGATGACCGTCACCCCGACGACCTGCCGGTCGATGCGCGGCGACGCGACAGCCAGCGCCCAGATCACCACCCCGGCCAGCACCCGCAGCAGGTAGGTCAGTCCCAGCACGAGGAACGCCATCGCCCCCCGGGCCCCGCCGCCCGAGCCGAAGACCAGGAACGGCAGGCCCCCGAGCAGGAAGAAGCCGAGGACGACAGCGCTGCCGAGCAGGGCCGAGACGGGTCCGGTCGGGCCGGCCCACAGCCAAGCGGCGAGGACCGCGAGCGCCCCCGCGCCGGCGGTGGCGATGCTCGCGGCGCGATAGCGGGCGACCAGCATCATCGGTCGCTGGCTGCGCGGTAGCGGGTGGGCAGCATCAGCGGTCGCGCGCGTCGCGCAGCCGCGGCACGTTGCTCGCCACCAGAGCGATGGCCGCGAGGGCCAGGGTGACGCCGAGAACCGGGACGACTCCCCCGGTCACCGAGGCCGCGACGCCGCCGAAGGCGATCAGGGCGGTCCAGAAGTACATGATCAGCACGGCCCGGCGCTGGCTGTGCCCGATCTCGAGCAGCCGGTGGTGCAGGTGCTCCTTGTCGGGCGCGAACGGAGATCTGCCCGCTCGGGTACGACGAAAGACCGCCAGCAGCAGGTCGACGAAGGGCACCGCCAGCACCGCGAACGGCAGGAGCAGCGGCAGCAGGACGGGGAAGGCGACCGTGGGCGAGAGGTTGCCGTAGTTGAACTGGCCGGTGAGGCTGGTGGCGGCGCCCGCGAGCATCAGGCCGATCAACATCGAGCCGGAGTCGCCCATGAACACGCGGGCTGGGTTGAAGTTGTGCGGCAGGAAGCCCAGGCACGCGCCGGCCAGCACGACCGCGATCAGGGTCGGCGAGCTGATCCGCTCCTGCTGCACCCCCGCGGCCCCGATGCCGCTGGACAGGGAGTAGCTGAACGCGAAGAACGCGAGCGCCGCGATCGCCCCCACTCCTGCGGCCAGGCCGTCCAGGCCGTCGATGAAGTTGATTGCGTTGACCGTCAGCAGCGCGAGCAGGATCGTCAGCGGCACGCCCTCGGGGCCGAGCGAGAGGTTGATGCCGGGCAGCGTGAGCGTCAGCAGCTGCAGACCGAGGAGCACCATCACGCCGGCAGCGACGACCTGGCCGGCGAGCTTGGTGAGCGCGTCGATGCCCCACAGGTCATCGACGAAGCCAAGCAGCACGATGATCCCGCCGGCCACCACGATCGCCTCGACGTCGGAGTACTTGAAGACGCCCGAGAGCGCGGGCAGCTGGTGGGCGACCAGGAAGGCCGCGCACACCCCGGCGTACATCGCCAAGCCCCCGAGGCGCGGGGTGGCGATGGCGTGGACGTCGCGGTCGCGCGGCTCGGCGAGCGCGCCGATACCGATCGCGAAGCGGCGCGCGATCGGCGTCAGCAAGTAGGTGACGGCCGCGGCGACGCAGAGGACGAGCAGGTACTCCCGCACGGGCTGACGCTAGCGGGTCTGGGCCGCCGACCGGTCGTACGCCGGGTGGGCCCCGACCAGCGCGTCGACCCCGCGACGGACCTCCTCGACGGCCGACCCGTCCTCGTCGCGGACGGCCCGGGCGATGAGGGAGGCGACCTCCTTCATGTCGCCCTCCGTCATGCCCTGGGTCGTCACGCTGGGTGTGCCGACCCGGATCCCCGACGCCACCGACGGTGGCTGGGGGTCGTTGGGGATGGCGTTCTTGTTGAGGACGATGCCGGCCCGGCCGGTGCGCTCCTCGGCGTCCTTGCCGGTCACGCCGATCTGCTGGAGGTCGATGAGCGCGAGGTGGGTGTCGGTGCCGCCGCTCGTGGGGCGCATGCCCTCGGCGGTCAGGCCCTCGGCCAGCGCCTGCGCGTTGGCGATCACCTGCGTCGCGTAGGCCTGGTAGGCGGGCTGCTGGCACTCGCGCAGCGCGACCGCCTTGGCGGCGACCGAGTGCATCTGCGGGCCACCCTGGCTGAACGGGAAGACAGCCTTGTCGATGCGAGCGGCAAGCTCTTCCTTGCACAGGATCATCCCGCCGCGCGGGCCGCGCAGCACCTTGTGGGTGGTGAAGCAGACGACGTCGGCGAACGGCACCGGCGAGGGGATCGCCTTACCGGCGACGAGCCCGATGAAGTGAGCGGCGTCGACCATCAGCCACGCGCCGACGCTGTCAGCGATGGCGCGGAACCGGGCGAAGTCGATGAGCCGCGGGTAAGCGGTGGCACCGGCGATGATCATCTTGGGGCGGTGCTCGGCGGCGAGCCGCTCGACCTCGTCGTAGTCGATGAGCTCGGTCTCGGCGTCGACGCCGTAGCCGACGACGGAGAACCACTTGCCGGAGAAGTTGACCTTGGACCCGTGGGTCAGGTGCCCGCCGTGCGGCAGCGACATCGCCAGGACGGTGTCACCGGGGGCCAGCAGTGCGCCGTACGCCGCGAAGTTGGCCTGCGCGCCGGAGTGCGGCTGGAGGTTGGCGTGCTCAGCCCCGAAGAGCTCCTTGGCGCGCTCGATGCCGAGCGACTCGGCCCGGTCGACGACCTCGCACCCGCCGTAGTAGCGCTTGCCGGGGTAGCC
The DNA here is from genome assembly GCA_031424715.1 of Frankiaceae bacterium. GTDB lineage: Bacteria > Actinomycetota > Actinomycetes > Mycobacteriales > SCTD01 > RYN-124. The sequence continues at coordinate 5,779 of JANPHZ010000105.1, read as the reverse complement.
CTCGGCGTACTTGTTGGACAACGTGCTGCCCAGTGCCGCGAGGACGGCCGGGCTGGTGAAGTTCTCGCTCGCGATGAGCTGCAGGCCTCCACGCAGGCGGGTCAGCTCGTCGAGGACGACCTCGGCGATCTCGGGGTCCTGGCTGGCCAGGGCGTCGAAGTCGGGGCCCCAGAAGGGGGTGCTCGTCATGGGGGCTCCTCAGGCTGCGCACGCCGGCTGGCGGTCGGCCCACTCTAGCGAGCGGCCGGTCAGCCCGCGAGGAGCGCGACCGGTCCCTGCAGGCTCGCCACGACCAGCTGTCCGCAGGCAGTGAACGCCGACTCCGGAGCTTGGTAGGGGTCGGTCACGTCGTCGTCGCGGGGATGGTCCGGGCGTACGACGCCGCGCTGCGCGGCGGCGGCGCGCACCAGCGCGCGGGCCCGCTCGACGCGGTCACCCGTCGGCAGCGTGGCCGGGTCGACCGCGGCCGTCAGCCGGTCGAACTCGCGCAGGGTGAAGGCGCGGGCGGCTGCTCGCGGCTGCAGGACGACGGCGGCTGCGCGGTGCTCGCGGGTCGCGCCGAGGATGAGGTCGGCGCCGGCGACGTGCTCGGCGACGAGCTCGCGGGCCGCGAAGTCGCTGCCGTCGAGCCCCAGCGACGACAGCGTCGTGAGGGCGTAGGCCTCCATGCGCGAGCCGGTGTGGCCCCAGGTCCCGGCCGACTCGACGACGAAGCAATCGGCGTCCGGACCGAGCCGCTTCGCCAGCTCGGTGCGCATGACCATCTCGGCCATCGGTGAGCGGCAGATGTTTCCCGTGCAGACGTGCAGCACCCGGAAGACGGCTTCTCCAGGGCTGCTCACGCCGGTGCCTCCAGATCGGGGATGTGCACCCGCAGCTGGTCCAGGTCGAGCGCGCCGGCGCGCAGCACCCGGGCCCGGTCGCCGGTGAGGTCGACGATCGTGCTCGGGATCGTGTCGGGCGCGGGTCCCGCGTCGAGGTAGACGCTGACGGCGTCGCCCAGCTGGCGCTCGGCGTCCGCGGCGTCCAGGGCGGGGGGCATCCCGCTGCGGTTGGCGCTGCTCACCGCGAGCGGGCCGGTGATGCCCAGGACCTCCAGCGCGACGGCCTGCAGCGGCATCCGCACGGCGACGGTGCCGCGGGTCTCCCCCAGGTCCCAGGCCAGGGAGGACGCGGCGCGGACGACGAGGGTCAGCGGCCCGGGCCAGAAGACCTCGACGAGGGTGCGCGCCAGAGGGCCGAGCTCGTCGACCAGCCCGTCGAGCGTGCGCCAGGAGCCGACGAGGACGGGCACCGGCATGTCCCGGCCGCGCCCCTTGGCAGCGAGCAGCCGGTTGACCGCGTCGGGCGAGAAGGCATCGGCCGCGATGCCGTAGACGGTGTCCGTCGGGATGACCGCGAGCTCGCCGCCCTGCAGGGCGCGGACCGCGGCCTCGACGCCCTCGGCGGTCTGCGTGCGCACGTCGTACGTCGTCATGAGGGCTGCTTGCGAGCAGTGACGAACCGGTCCCGACCAGTCAGGTCGACGTGATCGGCGACCTCGATCCAGCCGCCGGCCTCGCGGAAGACGGCGGGCGCCGTCACGCCCTGGCGGTCGGAGTGCTCCACCACCACGAGGCCGCCGGGCTTGAGCAACCGCTTGGCGGCCTGCTCGACCAGCCGGACGACGTCGAGCCCGTCCGCGCCGGCGAACAGCGCGATCTCGGGGTCGTGGTCGACGACCTCCGGGTCGGGGATGTGCCGCTCGTCCTCGGCGACGTAGGGCGGGTTGCTGGCGATCAGGTCGAACTGCCCGTCGAGGTCGAGCAACGACTCCTCGACGCTGCCCAGGTGCAGGTGCACCTCGGGGTCGCCGGCCTTGACGCGGTGAGCGGCATTGCGCCGGGTCCAGTCCAAGGCGCCGGGGTCGCGCTCGACCGCGTGCACGGTCGCGCCGGGCACCTCGTTGGCCAGGGCGAAGGCGATCGTGCCGCTCCCGGTGCACAGGTCGGCCAGCAGCGGCGCGCTCCAGCCCTCGGCTGCAATCGCGTCGACGGCCCACTGCACGACCGACTCGGTCTCGGGGCGGGGGACGAAGACGCCGGGTCCGACCTCGAGCTCGAGGTAGCGAAAGCCCACAGACCCGGTCAGGTGCTGCAGCGGTTCGCGGGCCGCGCGCCGGGCCACGAGTGCGTCGTACGCCGACCGATGGGCCGCGTCGAGGTCTTCGACGAGCAGCAGGTCGCTCGGCTTGGCGAGCCCCAGGACGTGCACGGCCAGCGCCCGCGCGTCGTGCTCAGGCGAGGCGACGCCCGCCGCGGCCAGCGTCGCGGTGGCCTGCGCCAGCAGTGCCCTCATGAGCTCTTCCCCTCCAGCTTGGCGGCGTTGTCGGCGTCGACGAGCGACTGGATCACCGCGTCCAGGTCGCCGTCGAGGACCTGGCTGAGGTTGTTGGCCTTGTAGCCGCTGCGGTGGTCGGCCACCCGGTTGTCGGGGTAGTTGTAGGTGCGGACCTTCTCACTGCGGTCGACCGTGCGGATCTGCGCGCCGCGCACGGCGCTGTCCTTGGCGGCCTGCTCCTCGAGGGCCAGCGCCAGCAGCCGGGCCCGCAGCACGCGCATCGCCGCCTCGCGGTTCTGCAGCTGGCTCTTCTCGTTCTGCATGCTGACCGTCACGCCCGTCGGCACGTGCGTGATGCGTACGGCGGAGTCGGTCGTGTTGACGCTCTGCCCACCCGGGCCGCTGGAGCGGTAGACGTCGATGCGCAGGTCGTTGGCGTCGATCGTCACGTCGACCTCCTCGGCCTCGGGGAGCACGAGGACGCCGGCGGCGCTGGTGTGGATGCGGCCCTGCGACTCGGTGACGGGCACCCGCTGCACGCGGTGCACGCCGCCTTCGTATTTCAGCCGGCCGAAGACGGGGTTGGCCGGGTCGCGGCTCTTGACCGCCAGCGAGATGTCTTTGTAGCCGCCGAGCTCTCCCTCGGTGGCGCTGACCAGCTCGGTCTTCCAGCCCTGCTGCTCGGCGTAGCGGGTGTACATCCGTACGAGGTCGCCGGCGAACAGCGCCGACTCGTCGCCGCCCTCACCGGCCTTGACCTCGAGGATCACGTCCTTGGCATCAGCCGGGTCGCGCGGGATGAGCAGCTCGCGGATCCGCGCGTCGAGTTCGGCCAGGCGCTGCTCGGCGGTGCTGACCTCATCCGCCATGTCCAGCTCGCGGGCGGCCTCGAGGTCACCCGTGACCGCCTCCTGCTCGCGGATCGCGGCGACCAGCGGGCCCAGCTCGGCATAGCGCCGGCCGAGTTCGCGCGCCGCGCCCTGATCGGCGTGGATGGCCGGATCGGCCAGCTGGGCCTCGAGGTCGGCGTACTCCGCCAGGGCGTTGTCGACGGGATTGCCGACCTGCTCGCCTGCCACTGCTGCTCCCTCGACTCGCTCCGAACACGACAGCGGCGCCCGTCCCTCGCAAGGGTCGGGCGCCGCAGGGTCGCTACTTCTGGCGCTTGCCGAAGCGCTGCTCGAAGCGGGCGACGCGGCCGCCGGTGTCGAGGATCTTCTGCTTGCCGGTGTAGAAGGGGTGGCACTGGCTGCACACGTCAGCGGCGATCTTGCCGTCGGCCTTAGTGCTCTTGGTCGTGAAGGTGTTCCCGCAGGTGCAGGTCACCGTCGTCTCGACGTACGTCGGGTGGATGTCGGCCTTCATGTGCTGCGTGCTCCTCGGGTAGGTGGCCGCCGGGTCGCCTGCGTGCTGCGTGAACCGGAGCCAGAGACCACCAGTGTGCCAGACCGCGGGGGGCTGGCCCTCGGGCTACTTGTCGGACTCGGGCGTCGTCTTCTGGATCTGCATGAGGAACTCCACGTTGGTGCGGGTCGCCTTCATCTTGTCCAGCAGCAGCTCGAGCCGCGCGCCGGTGTCGAGCGCGTGCAGTACCCGGCGCAGCTGCAGGACGATCCGCAGCTCTTCGGGCGCGAGCAGGATCTCCTCCTTGCGGGTGCCGGAGGCGTCCACGTCGATGGCCGGGAAGATGCGCTTGTCCGCGAGGCGGCGGTCGAGCTTGAGCTCGGCGTTGCCGGTGCCCTTGAACTCCTCGAAGATCACCGTGTCCATCGCCGAGCCGGTCTCGACCAGCGCGGTGGCGAAGATGGTCAGCGAGCCACCGTTCTCGATGTTGCGCGCCGCACCGAGGAAGCGCTTCGGCGGGTAGAGCGCCGCCGAGTCGACGCCACCGGTGAGGATGCGACCGCTCGCCGGTGCGCCCAGGTTGTAGGCCCGGCCGAGGCGGGTGATGGAGTCGAGGAGTACGACGACGTCGTGTCCCAGCTCGACCAGCCGCTTGGCCCGCTCGATCGACAGCTCCGCAACGGTGATGTGGTCCGTCGGCGGCCGGTCGAAGGTCGAGGCGATGACCTCGCCCTTCACCGAGCGCTGCATGTCGGTGACCTCTTCGGGCCGCTCGTCCACGAGCACCACCATCAGGTGGCACTCGGGGTTGTTGGTCGTGATCGCATTGGCGATCGCCTGCATCACCATCGTCTTGCCGGCCTTGGGCGGGCTGACGATGAGGGCGCGCTGGCCCTTGCCGACCGGCATCACCAGGTCGATGACCCGGGTGGTGAGCATGCCCGGCTCGGTCTCCAGCCGCAGGCGGTCCTGCGGGTAGAGCGGCGTCAGCTTGGTGAAGTCCGGCCGGTCCTTGGCCTCCTCCGGGTCGAGCCCGTTGACCGAGTCGAGGCGGACCAGGGCGTTGTACTTGTCCCGACGCTCGCCCTCGCGCTGCTGGCGTACGGCGCCGGTCACGGCATCGCCTCGCCGCAGGCCGTACTTGCGGACCTGCGCGAGCGAGACGTAGACGTCGTTGGGACCGGTCAGGTATCCCGTCGTACGCACGAAGGCGTAGTTGTCGAGGATGTCGAGGATGCCGCCGACCGGCAGCAGGACGTCGTCGTCGCTGATCACCGGGTCGAGGTCGCTGCCGAAGCGGTCACCGCCGGCGCGGCCGTTGCGGTTGCGACGTCCTCGCTCGCGAAAGCGCCCGCGCCGGTTGCCGAACTCGTCCTCCTCCTCGCGGCCAGCCGCTCCGCCGTCGCGGTCCTGCCGCGGGCCGGCCTGCCCGATCTGGCCGGTCTGGCCGCCCGGGCCCTGTCGATCTGCGCCCTGGCGGTCGCGGATCGGTCGGTCTTCCCGGAGCGGGCGGTCGGCCGTCGGCCGCTCACCCGGCGTGCGGTCGCTCTGCTGGCGACCGCCCTGCTCCTGGTCGTCGGCCTGGCCGCCCTCGCCCAGCGCAGCGAGTCGCTCCTGCCGGCGGGCCTCGCGCTCGAGGAAGCGCTCGCGGCCCCGGTCGATGCGCTCCGGCCGCTCGCCGGCGCCGTCCTGCTGGCCCTCGTCGGAACGGCCCTGCTCGTCGGAACGGCCCTGCTCGTCGGAACGGCCCTGCTCGTCGGAACGGCCCTGCTCGTCGGAACGGCCCTGCTCGTCGGTGGCGGGCGGGGTGGCGGGACCTGCGGCGGGCTCGGGCGCCGGACCGCTCTGCTTGGCCGTGATCGCGTCGATGAGCTGGCTCTTGCGCAGCTTGCCCAGCCCGGTGATGCCGAGCTCGGTGGCCAGGGCCTGCAGCTCGGGCAGCACCATGCCGGCCAGACCTGACTTGCCGTTGGACGCGGCGCGCGCCGGCGCGGAGGGGGCCGCAACGGGCGCCGTCGAGGTGTCGGGGCTCACCGCACCGGCGCTGGTGGCCCGCCGGCGGACGCGCGTCGGCGCGGCGGTCGCCGCAGGATCCTGCCCGGAGCGGTCGCCGGGG
>JANPHZ010000104.1:0-2366 GCA_031424715.1 Frankiaceae bacterium | reverse complement strand
TACGTGCCTTCGCGTGAGTCTTTGGTCGAGATGCGCTTCCCGTGGTCCGACGACGAGCCGCTGCCGACGCTCTACCGCCCGATCGGGTGCAGCGCCTGCTCCAAGACCGGCTACAAGGGCCGCATCGCCCTGCACGAGGTGATGGCAGTCAGCGAGGAGATCGAGAAGCTCGCTGTCGAGCACGCCTCCACGCTTGACGTCAGCAGAGTCGCCCTGGAACAGGGGATGATCACCCTTCGCGCAGACGGGCTGGCCAAGGTCAAGGCCGGCCACACCTCGATGGAAGAGATCCTGCGCGTCGTGGTCTGAACGACCTCAAGGCACTGCGCCAGATGGCCGATGCCTGCTGGGAGCCCGGTCGTCATGACCGGCCCGAGGAGGGACGCACGTGGACGAGCAGACGTCGTACGCCGGCATGGAGGGCTTCTACGCGCCCGCCGTGTCACCGGCCTCCCCGCTCGACGCGGCCTGGGAACCGCCCGTCACCTCCGAGCCGGAGACACCGACGCTCGCGTTCGTGCCGCAGGCAGCACCCGCCCCGAGCTACGCCCCTGAGCCGGGCGGCGCCACCCTCGCGCCCGCCCCTGTGTCCCCGGCGCCGCCCCTGCTCGCCTCGGTCCCCGCCCTGGCGCCGGCCGTTGTCGTCGACCCCGCCCCGGCGCAACCAGCGGTGCCACAAGCCCAACCGACTGTCGACGTCCCGGCGCAGCCCGCGGCGCGAGACGAGTCGCCTGTCGTCTCGGTTGCCCGGGTCGGCGCCGAGGACACCTCGGCCAGCAGCAGCTTTCTTGCCGACCTGCTGATCCAAGTGCTCGACCGCAAGTGCTCCGACCTGCACCTGACCGTCGGCGCCCCGCCCACGGTGCGGTCCAACGGACACCTGATGCCGATCGAGGGCTACGAGCCGCTCGTTCCGTCCGTGCTGCAGCAGACCCTCTACGCGATCCTCACCCAGAAGCAGCGGGAGAAGTTCGAGGAGGAGCTCGAGCTCGACTTCGCCTACAGCCTGCCGGGGCGGGCGCGCTTCCGCGTCAACATGTACCGCCAGCGCGACGCCATCGGTGCTGCCTTCCGCGTGATCCCCTACGAGATCAAGCCGCTGGAGGACCTCGGCGTGCCTCCGGCGGTTGGCAACCTGGCGATGCTGCCTCGCGGCTTCGTCCTGGTCACCGGCCCGACCGGTTCCGGCAAGTCGACGACGCTCGCCTCGCTGGTCGACCTGGCCAACCGCAACCGCCGCGACCACATCATGACCTGCGAGGACCCGATCGAGTTCCTGCACCAGCACAAGGGCTGCCTGGTCAACCAGCGGGAGGTGGGGGAGGACACCTGGTCGTTCAAGAACGCCCTCAAGCACGTCCTGCGCCAAGACCCCGACATCATCCTGGTGGGTGAGATGCGCGACCTCGAGACGATCGAGATCGCCCTGACCGCCGCCGAGACCGGCCACCTCGTCATGGCGACCTTGCACACCCAAGATGCCGCCCAGACGATCGACCGCGTCATCGACGTCTTCCCGCCGTCGCAGCAGCAGCAGGTGCGGGTCATGCTCTCCGGGGCGCTGCAGGGCGTGGTCTGCCAGCAGCTCGTGAAGACCGCCGACGGGACCGGGCGCGTGGTCGCCGCCGAGGTCATGGTCGCGACGCCCGCCATCCGCAACCTCATCCGCGAGGGCAAGACTCACCAGATCTACTCCGCGCTGCAGGCCGGCGCGAAGTTCGGCATGAACACCATGGACAGCTCTCTCGCTGACCTGGTGAAGAAGGGCAAGATCACCTACGACGCGGCGCTCGAGAAGTGCCACCACGTCGATGACTTCCAGCGGCTTTGCGGCCGGGCGTAGGGGACTGACTCATGGCGACAGCGACGTACGAGTACAAGGTCCGCGACCGTGCCGGCAAGATGGTCACCGGCAAGCTCGAGGCGGACACCCCGGCCGCGGTGGCCACCAAGCTCAAGGGCATGGGCTACGCCCCTTTGAGCATCACCGAGGCCAACGCCGGGATGAGCAAAGAGATCAACATCCCCGGCTTCAGCAAGAAGAAGGTCAAGCTCAAGGACCTGGCGATCTTCTCGCGGCAGTTCGCCACGATGATCAACTCCGGTCTATCGCTGCTGCGCGCGCTGAGCATCCTCACCGACCAGACCGAGAGCAAGGAGCTCGCCCGCGTCCTCGGCGAGGTCCGCAACGACGTCGAGACGGGAAACTCGCTGTCGGCCAGCATGGCCAAGCACCCGATGGTCTTCCCCCCTCTGATGGTCAACATGACCCGGGCCGGAGAGGTCGGTGGTTTTCTCGACAAGGTGCTGCTGCAGATCGCCGAGAACTACGAGGCCGAGGTCAAGCTCAAGGGCAAGATCAAGGC
>JANPHZ010000103.1:0-11875 GCA_031424715.1 Frankiaceae bacterium | reverse complement strand
ACCCAGCGCTACGAGCAGATCATGGCCAAGGCCCGTGAGCTCGCGGGCCAACCTGCGGTGCAGGACCTGCGCGAGACCGTGACCGCCCAGGTCGAGCACCTCGGCGACAAGGCCAAGACCGCCGCCGACGAGGCCCTCACTGCCGTCGCGGACAAGGTCGGGAGCGCCGACACGGTCGACCTCACCACCGCCGCGCCCGCCATGAGCGGCCCGGCCAAGACCGGCGCGACCGGCAAGCCCAAGACCAGCACCGCCACGTCCTGAGCACCTGACCCTGCTGAGAGAGGAACAACCCTGATGGGAACCGTCGCGCACTACCTCGAGATCAACGCCCCTGCCGACCAGTGCTACGCCTGGTGGCGCGGCCTGACCAACCTGCCGCAGATCATGCCGGACGTGGAGTCGGTGACCGCGGCGCCGGACAGCGACCAGACCCACTGGAAGGTCTCCGGGCCGCTGGGCAAGACCGTCGAGTGGGACGCCAAGATCGTCGAGGACATCGCCGGTCAGAAGATCGCGTGGGCGTCGGTGGAGTCGGAGGACAGCAACGTCAAGACCTCCGGCGCCGTCCGCTTCGACGACCACGGCACCAGCACCGGCGTCGAGGTCAGCCTCGACTACGAGCCCCCGGCCGGGGTGCTCGGCGAAGCTGTGGCGACGCTGTTTGCCAACCCGCAGAGCAAGGTGGAGAGCGCCCTGTCGGCCTTCAAGGCCACCATGGAGAGCGCCGCCCCGACGGCCCGGTGACGTCATGACCCGTCTGCGCCGCGTCTCGTGCTCGGGCCCGGGCATCGCGCGGCGCAGGCGGGGTAAGGGCTTCGTTTACGTCGACTCCGCCGGTCAGCCGGTCACCGACACCGCGACCCTCGAGCGCATTCGCGCCCTGGTCCTCCCACCCGCGTGGGAGGACGTGTGGATCTGCCCGGTTGCGTCGGGGCACATCCAGGCGACCGGCGTCGACGCGCGCGGCCGGCGGCAATACCGCTACCACGACGCCTGGCGCCTGCAGCGCGACCTCGCCAAGCACGACCGCATCCTCGACTTCGCCCTGCAGCTGCCGCAGGCCCGGGCCCGCATCCGCTCTGACCTCACCACGCCGGGGCTGGGCAGGGAGCGGGTGCTGGCCTGCGCCGTACGCCTGCTGGACCTGGGTTTCTTTCGCATCGGTGGCGAGCAGTACGCCGCCGAGAACGCGACCTACGGCTTGGCCACGATGCGCAAGGAGCACGTGCACGTCGCGCGCAGCGGGTTGCTGACGTTCGACTACACCGCCAAGAGCGGCAAGCACCTGCACAAGACCCTGAACGAACCCGAGGTCGCCGCGGTCATCGCCACTCTCAAGCGGCGCCGCTCCGGTGGCGAGGAACTCCTGGCCTACCAAGGCGCCGGCGGGACGTGGGTCGACGTCAAGAGCACCGACATCAACGGCTACCTGCGCGCCGTCACCGAGGGCGACTTCACGGCGAAGGACTTCCGCACCTGGTCGGCGACCGTCCTCGCCTCCATCGGGCTGGCGGTCTCCACCGAGGTGGCCGGCAGCCCCACCGCGCGCAAGCGGGCGGTCAGCCGGGTGGTGAAAGAGGTGTCCGACCAGCTCGGCAACACCCCGGCCGTGTGCCGGTCCTCCTACATCGATCCGCGGATCATCGATCTCTACGACGCGGGCGTCACGATCCGCGACGACTTGGAGCTGCTCGGCGACGGTGCGTCGTACGGCGAACCGGCCTTCCAGGGGCCGCTGGAAGCGGCGGTGTGCCGCTTGCTCAGGGAGCCGCCGGAGCAGCTGGCGGCGGCCGGCTGACCCGCCAGGCCAGCCCCAGCCCGGCTGCGAGGAGCACCACCGCCGCCCAGAACCCGGCCGCGTCCCGTGCCGGCAGCACCAGCGCCACGCCGGCGCCAAGAACCCAGGACAGCTGCAGGGCGGTCTCGCTGCGGGCGAAGTAGGTGCTCACCCTCGCGCTGGCGATCGAGCCCTGCAAGGTGGCGTCCAAGCCGAACTTCGCGAGCGACCCGGCCAGTCCGCTGACCGCTGCCGCCGCCGGGATGCTCACCGGCCCCGGGGCGAGCGCCGCGACCAGGCAGGCGAGCAGGGCCAGGGCCGGAGCCACGAAGGGCAGCCGGCGAGGTGCGAGCCCGGGCATCCGCGCCGCCGTGATGGTGCCGAGCGTGCCGCCAGCGAGCGCCGCCCCCAGAACGACGCCGACCTCCAGGGTCGAGGCTCCCTGACGACGCAACAGAAAAGCCAGGAAGAGCGTCAGCAGACCCTGCGTCGCGCGCATGCCGCAGGCGGCCGCCAACGGCGCGCGCAGCACCTGCGGCAGGTCGCGCAGGCCGGGTCGGGCGCCCGCCGGCTCGTCGCTGCGCGCCTCATCCACCTGGTCGGGCAGCCGCAGCGCCAGGAAGCTCGCGGTGATGAGCACCAGGCTCGCGAGGTAGAGCACCTGCGCCGGACCGAACACCACCGAAACCAGCGCACCGATGCCGCCAGCCAGGCTGGTGCCGACCGTCCCAGCGACGTTGACCCGTGCGGCGCCCGCGACCAGGCCCAGCCCGGGCGGACACACGCGCGGGATCGCGGCAGCTCGGGCCACCCCGTAAGCGCGGGAGAGCACCAGCACCCCGAGCGCGAGGGGATAGAGCCCGAGGCCCGCGACCGCACCTGCCATCACCCAGGTCAGCAGTCCGCGGCCTCCGGTGGTCAGCGCGAGGACGTTGCGGCGGCCGTGCCGGAACCGGTCCAGCAGCGGCCCGGCGACGGGCACGAGGAAGGCGAACGGCAGCAGCGTCAGCACGAGGTAGAGCGCGACGTTGCCGCGGGCCTCGCCGATCGGCACCGAGAAGAACAGCGTCCCGGCCAGAGCGACCGCCACCAGGGCGTCGCCGGCCGCGTGCAGGGCGTGCAGCGCGATGAGCGCCGACAGGCCGCTCTCGCCGGCTCCATCGGCGCGAGCGGCCCGGCGTACCCGCGCTGCAACGACCCGCGCGACCGACATGAGCCCAGGCTAGAGCGGGCCCCTGATCGGCAGAAGGCGGTTCTTACCCTCGCGTTCACGGCGATGTGCCGCCTTTCGCCGTACGGTGGGCGCGATGACACCTCGCCCGAGCGGTCGACGCAGGCGGGTCGGGACCGCGGCGATCGTCGGGGTGCTGGCCGCCCTCGTCGTGCTGCCCGCCGCCGGACCTGCTTCCGCGGCGCCGACCGCGGCGCAGCGCACCTGGAACTTCGACCAGGTCAACGTTCCCGCTGCTCGTGCGCCCGGCAACAACGGCGCCGACATCGTGGTCGCGGTGCTGGACTCGTGGATCGACCCGGACCACCAGGACTTCGAGGGCCGGGTCCTCGCCGGCGCCGACTGCGTCGGGGGCGGCTGCAAGGCCGGGCCCGCGCCACGCGACCAGTGCGACCACGGCACGCACGTCGCCGGCACGGTCGCCAGCAGCTCGTTCGGCGTCGCGCCCCGCGCGAAGATCCTGCCGATCCGCGTCCTCACCTACGACCCGGCGACCAAGCTCTGCGTCGGGACGCCGGAAGACGTCGCCGCCGGCATCCGCTTCGCCATCCGCAACCGCGCCCGCATCATCAACCTCTCGCTCGGGCCGGACGTCCCTGGCCTGACCACCTCGCCCACGATTCCCGCGGCAGTCAAAGAGGCGGCCGCTGCCGACGTGGTCGTCGTCTTCAGTGCCGGCAACAGCGGAGCCCCGATGACGGCGTCGTACGACGGGGACGCCCTCGTCGTCGCGGCCACGGCGCGCTCCGGTGCCCTTGCGTCGTACAGCCAGCGGGGTGAAGGAGTCGACCTGGCCGCCCCTGGCGGTGACCCCAAGACCGAGGACAGCTGCACCCAGTCGGACTGCGTGACCTCGCTCTACCCCGATGACCGCTACGCCGTGGCTGCCGGCACGTCGATGGCCGCGCCGCACGTGGCCGGCGTCGCTGCCCTCCTGCTGGGCCAGCAGCCGACGCGTTCGCGTTCGGCGGTCTTCGAGCGGCTACGCAGCACCGCCCAGCCGCTCACCGGTGCCGGAGCCGGTCGCGTCGACGCGGCTGCTGCACTGGGCGTGCGGACCGAGACCACAGCCCCCCGGGCGACCCGCTCACCCAGCCCGATCACGACAGGGGCCTCGCCCCGCCCGAGCGGCTCGGCCACCCCGGCGTCGCCGAGCCCGGTGACGACGGTCCTCCCGGCGCCCTCGGCCAGCCCGGCCGTGTCGCCCCCGCTCGCCGCCCCGGTGTCGCCGCTTCCCGTGCCCGTGCCGAGCTCATCGGCGTCGGGTCGGCCGGGCCTCGCGGGTGACTCCGAGGACGACCGTCCGCAAGCCCCCGTCATCGTGGCTGCGGTGCTGGTGCTGCTGGCCGGGCTCGGGGTCGCGGCCGCCTCCCGCGGCGGTCAGCGCCGCTAGTAGGCGGCGTCGTCAGTCGATCGTGCGTCGGGCCACGTGCAGGTGCGCGTCGGCCTGCTCTCGCACGCGCGGATCGGCCAGGTCCGTGCCCTGGTCGAAGACCAGCTGCCAGACCAGCGCGTCCTGATCGGGCTTGCGGCGGCCGACGATGCGGACGCCCCCTCCGGGCTGCAGCCGCTCGTGGGAGGACCAGACCACGCTCGCCGTGACCCGCGTACGCAGCACCTCGGGCAGGTCGGTCTGGCCGGACAGGTCCAGCGTCACGGTGTGACTCGGTCCCGTCGCCTCGACCTCGGCGAGCTCGCGGACGGTTAGCGCAGCCCCGTCGAAGCCCACCCGCTCGATCCGATCCCACGTGAGCAGACCAGCGTCGGGCAGACAGAGCCCCCGGTCGGTGACGACCACGGGCTGACCGCCGGTCGTGAGCGCCCAGGACACCCGGCGCTCCCCCTTGTCGAGCTCGAGACCGGTCACCTGGTCCGGCACCGCGCGCCGCCGCCACCTCATCTCCCGAGCCTAGGGCGCAGGACTACAGGCCGCCGATGCCCCGCTCGCGGTGCGAGCGGGCCGTCTGCTCCAGGGCGATCAGCTCGGCGAAGAGCCGACCGTAAAGCTCTGGCTCCTCGACCGGGTTGACCCGCTGCAGCCGCGGCTTGAGCTCGGCAACGCGGCGCGTCGCCGCGTGCTCCTGCACTCGCGCGAGCACCGCTCCGGCATAGCGCTCGTCGGGCACGGCGTCTGAGCGCAGGGCCTCGACGGCGAGCGAGGTGACGCGCTGACGCACCTGGTCGTCGGGGCAGTGCTCGAGCAGAGCGCTCACCCAGGCCTCACCACCGACCGCTGTGCCGGTGCCACCGGCCTTGGCGATCACCTCATGCACTGCGCGCAGGTCTGCGTCGGTGAACACGTCGACGTCGAGCGAGTCGTAGACCGGACCGACGAGGACCGGCAGCTGTACGGCGAGCTTGACCGCCTCGCGCTCGACCTGCACTGCCGCCTCATCCGCTGACACCGGCTGCGGCCGGCGGCGCTGCGGCGCCCGGTCGCCGGCGAGCTCGGAGACCCGGGCCGCGACGAGCTCGACCTCCATGCCCAGCCAGCCGGCCAGGCGGCGGGCGTACTCCGGGCGCAGCGCCCTGTCCTTGATCCGGGCCACCAGCGGCGCCGCGGACTGCATCGCCTGCACGCGGCCCTCGACGGAGTCGAGGTCGTACTTGCTCAGGGTCGAGCGGATGGCGAACTCCACCAGGGGCACCCGTGCGGCCACCACGTCGCGCACCGCCACGTCGCCACGGGCTAGCCGCAGGTCGCACGGGTCCATGCCATCCGGGCTGATCGCGACGAACGTCTGCGCGACGAACTTCTGCTCGTCGCCAAAGGCCTTCAGGGCCGCCTTCTGGCCGGCCTCGTCACCGTCGAAGGTGAAGATGACCTCGCCGCGGAACTCGTCCTGGTCCATCAGCAGCCGGCGCAGCACCTGGATGTGGTCGGGGCCGAACGCCGTGCCGCAGGTCGCCACCGCGGTCGGCACCCCCGCCAGGTGCATGGCCATCACGTCGGTGTAGCCCTCGACGACGACGGCCTGCCGGCGCCGGGCGATCTCCTTCTTGGCCGCGTCGACGCCGTAGAGCACGGTGGACTTCTTGTAGATCGGGGTCTCCGGGCTGTTGAGGTACTTCGGCCCGTTGTCGCTCTCGTGCAGCCGGCGCGCACCGAACCCGATGACATCGCCGGTGATGTCGGCGATCGGCCACATCAGCCGGCCGCGGAAGCGGTCGATCGGACCGCGCTGCCCCTCGGACACGAGCCCGGAGGCGACCAGCTCCTCGTTGCTGAACCCCTTGGCCCGCAGGTGCTTGACCAGGTGGTCCCAGCCGTTGGGCGAGTAGCCCACGCCGAACTGCTCTGCGGCCGCCTGGTCGAAGCCGCGCTCGGCCAGGAAGGTCCGGCCGATGACCGCCTCCTCGCTCGCGAGGTGCTCGACGAACCACTCCTGGGCGAGCCGGTGGGCTTCGACCAGCCGGGTGCGCTGCCCGGTCTGCCGGCCCGTCCCCGACCCACCCTGCTCGTACTGCAGCTGCACGCCGTAGCGGCCGGCCAGTCGCTCGATCGCCTCGACGAAGCTGAGGTGCTCGGTGTTGCGGACGAAGCTGATGACGTCGCCGCTCTCCCCGCACCCGAAGCATGTGTAGAACCCCAGGAGGGGGTTGACGTTGAACGACGGGGTCTTCTCGTCGTGGAAGGGGCACAGCCCCTTGAGCCGCCCGCCGCCCGCGTTCTTCAGCTGCACGCTCTCGCCGATGACGTCGGCGATCTGAGCCCGCTCGCGCACGGCCACGACGTCCTCGTCGCGGATGCGACCGGCCACGCGCGTCCCCCTGCTCCCCGGCCCAGCGGCCGGCCCGTGTGTCGGCGGCTGGGGGAAGGCCCGACCCGGCCGAGTCTAGGGTCCGGAGCCGACGCTTCCGCGTTTGTGTGCTGGGCCCGGCCCGCCAACACACAAACGACGCTCGGCCGCTCTGGCTGCACGCTCAGCATGATCGCTGCGGGGCGGGTTTGTGTGCTGGGGCCGATCCGCCAGCACACAAAGGCTTCAGGTCAGGCGGGCGTGCAGGCTGGCCGCGGCCGCGTCGGTGAGCCCGGCGACCTGGTCCACCACGGCGCGCAGCCGGCCGCGGTCGTCCGGCGCCTCGGCCCAGGCCTGGGCGTACATCGGCTCCAGGGCGTCGGCGCCGCGCCCGGCCAACGCCGCCACGAGCTGCCCCACCACCTCGCGTTCGCGCTCCTGCACCGAGCGCACCCCTGGGCGGTCCATCACGTACGTCGCGGTCACCGCCTTGAGCGCCGCGCACTCCAGCCGCACCGCAGCCGGCACGACCAGCTCGGCGTCGTAGCGGGTGAGCGGCTGGTCGCCGTACTGCCCACGGGTTGCCTGCTCGGCGGCGCGGCAGAACCGGCCGATGAGCGCCGTTGTCGCGCGGCGCAACGCGATCTGGGCGGGCGTGCTGGCGTCGTAAGACCTCGGCCACCAGGGCTGCTCGAGCAGGACTCCGACCGCGCCCCTTACCTCGCCCGCCGAGGCCGAGGTGTAGTGCCGCGCGGCCACCTCGGCGATCCGCTCCGGGTCGAGCGCGCGCAGGTCGACCAGCCCGGCGACGACGCCATCCTCGAGGTCGTGCACGGAGTAGGCGACGTCGTCGGACCAGTCCATGACCTGCGTCTCCAGGCTGCGTGCACCGTCGGGGGCGCCTTCGCGCAGCCACCCGAAGACCGGCAGGTCTTCGTCGTAGACGCCGTACTTGCTCGTGCCCGGTCGCTTGGGCCAGGGGTACTTCGTCGCGGCGTCGAGCGTCGCACGGGTCAGGTTGAGGCCGGCGTCGGCGACCTTGACCTCGAGCCGGGTGAGCAGCCGCAGCGACTGGGCGTTGCCCTCGAAACCCCCACAGCCGGCGGCGGCCTCGTCCAACGCCGTCTCGCCGTTGTGGCCGTACGGCGGGTGGCCGAGGTCGTGGGCGAGGCACGCCGCATCGACGAGGTCGGGGTCGCAGCCGAGCGCCGCGCCGAGCTCGCGACCGACCTGCGCGCACTCCAGGGAGTGGGTGAGCCGGGTGCGCGGGACGTTGGCGGAGTCGGGCTCGACGACCTGCGTCTTGCCCGCGAGGCGGCGGAGCGCGCTGGAGTGCAGCACCCGTGCGCGGTCGCGCTGAAACGGCCCGCGCCCCGACAGCGACGGCGCCTCGGGGGCGCGTCGCTGCGCGGCGAAGTCGTCGTACGGCACCGCCGCAGAGTAAGCCGGGCCTAGAGTCCGCCTCGTGCTGCGCTCCCTGGCCCCGCTCCTGGTCACCGGGCTACTGGCCGGCTGCACCGGCTCTGCCCCCACCGCCCCCACCACGGCGCCGTCGCCAGCGGCGAACCCGTCCGCCGTCGCAAGCCTGTCGGCGACGCCCCCGACGGCCGCGACCCCCGCTCCGTCGACCGCCTCCCCGAGTGACGTCGTGCTCGCCGTGGCCGGCGAGACGGACGTGACTCTCTACCGGCTGCGCGGCGGCGGCGTACGGGCAGAGCGTGTTCGCGGCCTTGCTCCGCCAACGGGGGCCAGCGGGGTCTTTGACGTCTCGCTGTCCGCCGGGCCGACGCCGGTCACCTGCGCGGTGTGGCGGCTCGGCGCCGACGTCGAGGCCTTCGAGCTGCGCTGTTACGACTGGGGCGACAGCACCGGGCGCCCGGTGCGCGGAGCGGACCGCAACACCACAGCGCTGGCCGTGCGTGCCGACGGGCGGGCGCTGGCGTGGGCCGACGGCAGCCTCAACTCGACCCTGCGCGTGGGGCGGCTGGTCGACGGCCAGGTCACGGACGTGAAGTCCTACGTCGGAGACCCAGACAAGCCTCCGGGCAACGACCCGAACAGGTCGTTCAGCGGTCGGGGACCGGCCGGGCTCGCGTGGGCCGGCCCGGACGCGCTGGCCATCAGCGTGGGTGGCGAGAGCGACGAGGGCTCCGGCCTGCGCCGGTTCGTCCCCGGCGTCACCCAGGGCGGCTGGCTCTACCGCGACGACGTACCCGCGCCTGCGCTGGACCGGGTGTACGACGGCGTCAGCTCCGCCACATCGACGACGGCGTGGGCTCTGGAGCGGGCCCAGGGGGTCGTCGACAGCGACGAGGTTGCACCGACCCGCGCCGTCGAGGTGGCCCTGCCGTCGGGCCGCGTCACGCGGGTGATCAGCGAGCCGGCCGAGGGCCGCCACGTGGTGTCGGTGAGCGGCGGTGTGCGGGCCCTGGTCTACGTCACCCAGCCACGTGACGCCGAGACCGACCCGCGGGTCTACGTCCGCTACCCGGGCGAGCCGCGTGGGACGCGGGTGAGCGGACTGGAGGACCGCCGGCTGGTCATCGCCGGCGGCTGACGGTCCGGCGCGGCGTCACACCGCGCTAGGGCCTGCCTCGCTGCTGCGATGGAAGGCCCGGTAGTAGAGGTAGGCAGCCGTCTCCCGCGCGATGTAGCGGGCCTGCACCCCACGGGTGCGCACCGCCGGACCGGCCCGGGTCGGCGAGGTCACCGCGTCGATGCCCAGGTCACTCGCCATCCGGCGCGAACGCAGCGAGTGCCAGGGATCGGTGACCAGCACGACGCTGTCCCAACCGCGCCGATCGAGCTCGCCGCGCAGAGCCTTGAGCGACTCGAGGGTGTCGCGCCCCTCACCCACCGCGACAGCGGTGACCCCTCGCTCGGTCAGGAACTGCTGGCCCGCACCCGCCTCGGTGAACCGGTCCCCTTCTGCCCTCCCGCCGAGGGTGATCACCCGGGGCGCCACGCCCTGCTCGAACAGCGCCTTCGCGTGCTGCAGGCGAGCCCGGAAGACGGTGCTCGGCCGGCCGTCGAACTGCGACGCCCCGAGGACGACGATCGCGTCGCTGCGCCGGGTGTCGTCCTGGCGCGCCACCCACCACACCCGACCGGCGGTGACCGCCACGATGAGGAAGACCGCGAGCAGCAGCAGACCGATCAGCCGACGCAGCAGGCCCAGACCCAGCAGCACTACCGGGTGTCGCTGACGCTGGTTCCCAGGGCGGCGCGGCCGGCCTCGAGCCGGGCGACGGGCACCCGAAAGGGCGAGCACGAGACGTAGTCCAGGCCCGCGTCGTGGAAGAAGTGCACGCTGTCAGGGTCCCCGCCGTGCTCGCCGCACACACCCACGTGCAGCGCCGGGTTGGCGACGCGACCTTCCTCGGTCGCGAGCCGCACTAGCCGACCGACCCCGTCACGGTCGAGCGACTCGAACGGGCTGACCCCGAAGATGCCGAGGTCGAGGTAGCGGGAGAAGAACGACGCCTCGACGTCATCGCGGCTGAACCCCCAGCCCATCTGGGTCAGGTCGTTGGTGCCGAAGGAGAAGAAGTCGGCGGCCTCCGCGATCTGGCCGGCGGTGAGCGCCGCCCGCGGCACCTCGATCATCGTGCCGACGAGCGCCTGCACACCGACCTCGACCAGGATCTGCTCGGCCTCTTCGCGGACGACCTCGAGCTCTTGTACGGCGGCCACCAGCGGCACCATGATCTCCGGCTGCGGCGACAGACCCTCGTCCAGCAGGGACTTCGCTGCCTCGGCGATCGCGCGCACCTGCAGGGCGAAGAGCCCCGGGATCACCAGGCCGAGTCGGACCCCGCGCAGCCCGAGCATCGGGTTCTGCTCGTGCAGACGGCGTACGGCGGCGAGCAGATCTCGCCGCTTCGGATCCACGGCCGCGCCCGCCGCCTCGGCGAGCGCGATCTCCACCGACAGCTCGGTCAGGTCGGGCAGGAACTCGTGCAGCGGCGGGTCGATCAACCGGATGGTCACCGGCAGGCCGTCCATCGCGCGCAGGATCCCGCGGAAGTCCTCGCGCTGTAGCGGCAGCAGCGCCTGTAGCGCCTCCTGCTGCTCCTGCTCGCCGGCGGCGAGGACGAGGTCCTCGACGAGCTGGCGGCGCTCCCCCAGGAACATGTGCTCGGTGCGGCACAGCCCGATCCCGGCGGCGCCGAACCGGCGGGCCCGCTCCGCATCCTGCGGGGTGTCGGCGTTGGCCCGCACCGCGAGGCGTCGTACGCCGTCGGCCCGTCGGGTGAGCCGGTCGACGGCCTGCACCAGGTCGCCGGCGGAGGCCAGGTCCAGCGAGCCCTCGAAGTACTGCACGACCTCGCTGGGACTGACCGCGACCTCGCCGAGGTAGACGGCGCCGGACGTGCCGTCGATCGACAGCACCTCACCCTCGGCGATGGTGCGCCCGTCACGGAGTCGGATGACCCGGGCGGCGACGTCGACGTCGAGCGCCTCCGCCCCGCACACGCAGGTCTTGCCCATGCCCCGGGCGACAACGGCTGCGTGGCTGGTCTTGCCGCCCCGGCTGGTCAGGATCCCGCGGGCCGCGATCATCCCGGCCAGGTCGTCGGGGTTGGTCTCGCGCCGGACCAGGATGACGTCCTCGCCGCGCGCGGCCCACTCGACCGCGACCTCGCTGGAGAAGACCGCCTTGCCCACGGCGGCGCCGGGGCTCGCGTTCATCCCCGTGGTGAGCCGTTCTGCCCCGGCCGTCTCGCCGAACGTCGGGAACATCAGCTGGGCCAACTGCGCCCCGGTCACCCGGTCGAGGGCCTCGTCCTCACTCAGCAGTCCCTCGTCGACGAGCTGGGTGGCGATGCGGAACGCAGCACCCGCGGTCCGCTTGCCGACCCGCGTCTGCAGCATCCACAGCGTGCCGCGCTCGATCGTGAACTCGATGTCGCACAGATCGCGGTAGTGCTTCTCCAGGGTGCCCATGATCTCGAGCAGGGCGTCGTAGGACGTCTTGTCCAGGGCTTCGAGGTCCTGCAGCGGCAGCGTGTTGCGGATGCCGGCGACGACGTCCTCGCCCTGGGCGTTCTGCAGGTAGTCGCCGTAGATGCCGGGGGCACCCGAGCCCGGGTCGCGGGTGAAGGCGACGCCGGTGCCGCTGTC
>JANPHZ010000102.1:0-3915 GCA_031424715.1 Frankiaceae bacterium | reverse complement strand
CCTACGACCGCCGAACTGGTCGCCTGCGTCACGATCGTCGGGCTGGCCAGAGCCACCTCGGTGGTCTCGCCCTCGTCGTTGCACGCACCGTCCGCCGCCTCGTTGTCGGCGTTTCCGGAGTAGCGCGCGACGAAGCGATAGGTGCCGGCCTGCGTCGTGGAGAAGGGACCTGAGTTGTAGGTGCCGTCACCGCTCACTGGGATGTCCTGACTCCTGCGCGAAGGGCCGGAGCAGTCTTCGTCATCCGGTCCGAAGACCTCGAACGAGACTGTGCCGCCGCTGGGGGACCCGAGCCGGGAGAAGACCACTGAGCTGTCGCCCAACCCGCTGATCGTCGCGGTGTCGGAGATGTCCTGGCCCACGGTGGACGTGGCGGACGCCTGGGTGCTCATCGTCGGCGTCGCTTTGGGAGCTCCGTCTGCGCCCGAGCAGTCCTGATCGATCCCGTCACCGGCGACGTCTGTTGCGCCCGGGTTGACGTTGGAGTCGGCGTCGTTGCAGTCGGTGTCGTCCGTGACGTAACCGAAGTCCGCCTCCCCATCGAAGTCGGCGGGGTTGGACGGGTCACCGAACGTGTCCTGGTCGTTGTCGGCGTAGTAGGTCACTGCGTCCGACCCGTTGCAGTTCTGGTCGATGCCGTCGTTGGGGACGTCCTGGGCACCGGGGTAGACCGACGCCGCCGCGTCGTCGCAGTCGTCGCTGATCGTGAACCCGTTTGGCGGCGCGGGATCATCGGAGGTGAACGTATTCGGTCCGCCGTACCCGTCACCGTCACCGTCGAGGAAGTAGGTGCGTCCCCCGTCGACGCCCGAGCAGTTCTGATCCACGCCGTCGACACTGCTGTCCGTCGC
Organism: Frankiaceae bacterium; assembly: GCA_031424715.1. Taxonomy (GTDB): domain Bacteria; phylum Actinomycetota; class Actinomycetes; order Mycobacteriales; family SCTD01; genus RYN-124. The sequence goes on along the minus strand of JANPHZ010000102.1, from coordinate 3,064 downwards.
GCCGGGGTTGATGAGCGGGTCGGCGTCGTCGCAGTCTCGGTCGGCGTAGCGGTAATAGCCGTCCTCATCGGCATCGACATCCAGAGCGACAGCTGAGCAGACGTAGCCGAGCGGGAACGTCGAGGGGTTGTAGATGTACTCACAGATCTGTGTGGTGCTGGTGTCACGCAGCACCCTGTGGAGAATCTCCACGTTGCCCGTGCACCCGAACTCCTCGTCGTAGCTCAGTCGGTCGCCCGTGACGCGGACATCTGTGGCGGCGCACTGGCTGGACAGGAAGACGACGGGGGCGGGAGTGGCCTGCACGACCACGCCGGTGTCGCCGTAGACCTCCGCGCGCTCGCCGGCGCCGTACTGGTCGTTGGCGTAGACGACGCAGTCGACCGCCAACGACGCGGTGTCGCGCGCGAAGCACTGCAGGGAGCTGTAGTCGTAGTGGCTGGCAAGTGCTGGGGAGCCAGCACCCACGAAGGCGAGCAATAACAAGGCCGCCAAGCCGGCCAGACCGAACTTTCGGGGACTAACAGGATGAACCGGCATGTCAGGGCTGCTTCCTATTGAGGTAGGCACACCCTTGCCCAAACCGGAGGAACCGGAAATAGCCCGATAGCACTGCCTATGGCGGTATCGCCTCCAGAAATGACTAGGGCGATCTGGCCCGTTGCCCCGCGGTGGGCGCGGTCAGGCGGCGGCAAGGCGGGACACGGCGGCGGCGATGCGCTCGTCGGTCGCGGTGAGCGCGAAGCGCACGTGCTGCGCGCCCGCGTCGCCGTAAAAGGCTCCGGGCGCGACGAGGATGCCGAGCTCAGCGAGCGCTGCCACGGTCGTCCAGCAGTCCTCGCCGCGCGTGGCCCAGAGATAGAGCCCGGCCTCGGAGTGCTCGACGGTGAAGCCGGCGCCCTCGACGGCTGCGCGCAGGACCGTACGCCGGGCGGCGTAGCGCCCCTTCTGCTCCGCCACGTGCTCGTCGTCGGCGAGCGCCGCGACCAGGGCCGCCTGCACCGGCGCGGGTACCAGCAGCCCGATGTGCTTGCGCGCCTCGGTGACCGCGGCGATCGCGGCGGCATCGCCGACCGCGAAGCCAGCGCGGTAGCCCGCGAGGTTGCTGCGCTTGCTCAGCGAGTGCAGCGCGACGACGCCCTCGACCGAACCGCCGCAGACGTCAGGGTGCAGCACCGACACCGGCTCGGCGTCCCAGCCAAGCTCGAGGTAGCACTCGTCCGAGACGACCAGAATGTCGTGCGCGCGCCCCCACGCCACGATCCGGGCTAACTCCTCGACCGTGGTCACCGCGCCGGTCGGGTTGGACGGCGAGTTGAGCCACACCATCGCCACCCCCGTCGGGTCCTCCGCCGTCGGGTCGGCCGTCGGCACGGGCAGGCAGCCGGCCAGCCGCGCCCCCACGTCGTACGTCGGATAGGCCAGCGCCGGGATCAGCACCCGCGCGCCGGGCTCCAGGCCGAGCAGCGAAGGCAGCAGCGACACCAGCTCCTTGCTGCCGATGCTGGGCACGATGTGCTCGGGCTGCACCGCAGCACCCGTCCGACGCTGCACCCAGTTAACGATCGCCTCACGCAGCGCTGCCGTGCCGATCGTGAGCGGGTAGCCGGGTGCGTCCGCTGCGGCCCTGAGCGCGTCCTGGATCAGCGCTGGCGTGGGGTCGACCGGCGTACCGATGGACAGGTCGACGATCCCGCCAGGGTGCCGGCGGGCCGTTTCGCCGTAGGGCGCCAGGCGGTCCCAGGGAAACTCGGGCAGGGCCGCGCGGGCGGCCCAACCCGGGCGCATCAGTGCCCTTCGGTGTTCTTGCCGAGCGGGACGGCCATGATGACCGGGTGGTCGAGGTCGACCGGCCCGACCTTGCTGGCGCCTCCGGGGCTGCCGATGTTGGTCGTCTCGGTGAAGAAGTCGACGTTGGCGCGGTAGTAGTCCTTCCACTGCGCCGGGGTGTCGTCCTCGTAGAAGATCGCCTCGACCGGACAGACCGGCTCGCACGCCCCGCAGTCGACGCACTCGTCGGGGTGGATGTAGAGCGAGCGCTTGCCCTCGTAGATGCAGTCGACCGGGCACTCCTCGATGCAGGCCTTGTCCTTGAGGTCGACGCAGGGCTCGGCGATGACGTAGGTCACGTCAGGTCCTTCCAGGGTTTCCAGCGGTTGGCGATGCCCCTCTAGTGTCGCTGATGTGAGCGTGGACGAGCCAGTCGGGGTGCGCTACCGGCGCGAGGTCGGACCGGGTGACAGCGGCATGCGCATCACGCTGCGGCGCCGGCTGCCCGACGGCCGTCTCGGCGACGTCCTCGGCGTGTTGCAGTCCTGGTCGGATGGGGTCGTGACCGTCCTCCGGGCGTCCGGCGAGACAGTCACGATCGACGCGGCCGATGTCGTCGCGACCAAGCGGATCCCACCCCCGCCGCCGCGCCGGTGACGACAGCGTCGCGGGCCCGGTTCGCCGAGGTCGCCCGGGCTGAACCCGTCGACGTCGGGCTGGCGGCGCTGCTCATCGCGGTCGAGGTCGACCCTGCCCTGGACGTCGACGAGGGCCTTGCCGCACTCGACCAACGCGCGACCGACCTCGGGCCGCTCGTGCTGGCCCACCCCGCCGTCGAGGCGTTGCAGCGCGGGCTGGCTGGGTTCCACGGCAGCGAGGACGACTTCGCCGACCTGCGCTCCTCCCTGCTGCCCGACGTGCTCCGGCGGCGGCGAGGCTTGCCGATCCTGCTGTCGGTCGTGTGGGTAGAGGTCGCGTCTCGCCTCGGCATCACCGCGTCGTACGCCGCCGCTCCCGGGCGGGTCGTCGTCGTCATCGGCGACCTCGAGGACGAGCACACGGTCGTCGACCCGTTCGGCGGTGGCTTCTACGACGGGCCGGTCGTCGCCATGAGCGGACCTGAGGTGCTGCTGCGGCTGCTCACCAACGTCCGGGCCTGGTCAGTGCGCCAGCAGCGCACGCTCGAGGCGGCCCGGACCCGGCTGTGGGCGACCGAGCTCTCCCTGCTCGTGCCGACGCACCCGCTGGAGCTGCGCCGTGAGCGGGGGGAGCTGCTCGTGCGCCTCGGCGACTT
>JANPHZ010000101.1:0-5576 GCA_031424715.1 Frankiaceae bacterium | reverse complement strand
GACAGGTCGCCGCCGCCGGACACCAGGCTGTGCCCCCGCCGGGCCAGCTCGCTGCCGACATCGGCGGCAAGCGTCACGTAGCGCTGGTCGATGGCGCTGCTGGAGGAGCAGTAGACGCAGATCGCCGCCATCAGCCGGGGTGCTCGTGGCCGGTCGCAACCTCGACCTGACGGTCAGGTCGAGCCGCGTCGGCCGCGGCGAGCAAAGCCACAACCTCAGCCACATCGTCAGTGACGGTGAGCAGGTCGAGGTCGCCGGGGCTGAGGTAACCGTCGGCGAGCATCGACTCACGCAGCCAGGTGACGAGCCCGCCCCAGTACGACGACCCCATGAGCACGACCGGGAACTGGTTGACCTTGTGCGTCTGCACGAGCGTGAGCGCCTCGAACAGCTCGTCCATCGTGCCGAAACCACCGGGCAGGATGACGAACGCTTCGGCGTACTTGACGAACATCGTCTTGCGCGCGAAGAAGTACCTGAAGTTCAACCCGAGGTCGACCCATTGGTTGAGACTTTGCTCGAAGGGCAGCTCGATGCCCAGACCGACCGACAGTCCGCCGGCCTCGCAGGTGCCGCGGTTGACCGCCTCCATGGCGCCAGGTCCGCCGCCGGTGATGACCGCCCAGCCCGCGTCGGCGAGGGCGGCGCCGAGTTCGAGGCCGAGCGCGTACTCCGGGCTGTCGACTTTGGTGCGCGCGCTACCGAAGACGCTGACGGCGCGGGGCAGCTCGGCGAGCAGGCCGAAGCCCTCGACGAACTCGCTCTGGATGCGCAGCACCCGCCACGGGTCGGTGTGCACCCAGTCGGTGTTGCCGCGGCTGTCGAGCAGGCGCTGGTCGGTGGTGCTGGGCTGCACCTGCTCGCGGCGCAGCGTGACCGGCCCGCGCTGCTTCTCCGGCGTGACCGGCGGTCGCGCGCGGCGATCAGGGTCCACAGAACCGCTCATGTGTTTCACGCTAGTGCGTGGCGGCTGCTCCCGGAGGCCCCCGGCGCGCCGACAGCACTCACGCGTCCGGCCACGCGCCGCAGTCACTCCCGTTCAAGATCTTCGCGGTGCGGTAGGGGTCCTGACCCCCACGAGACCGCGAAGATCTTGTACGCCGACGCCACGTGGCGAGACGGCGGTGGGAAGGACTTCGATCTGATCGCGCAGGTGACGGGCCAGCCGGTCGAGCGGCTCGTCCTCGCCTGAACGCGATGGAGGGCGGCACCCCGTGTGCGGGGTGCCGCCCTCCGGCGTGAAGCGTGAGTTAGAAGATCGACAGGTCGCGGACGTTGCTGCGACCCGGGGCGCTCTGGGCGTCGCGGCCGGTCTTGAGCACGAACTGCTCGCGACCGCCGTACGACGCGTCGAACCGCAAGGTGCGCGCCCCGCTGCCGTCGACCTCGCTCACCCGCGTCTGGCTGATGAACTGCTCACCCGGGCAGTCCCGGGGCTCGACGCCGGCCGCACAGGTCTGGCCGGTGATCCGGTAGAGGCTGACGATCAGGCCGCCCGGGCGGGCCGGGACGGAGTCGACGTCGAACAGGTAGGTGCGGGCGCCGGTGCGGGTGACCTTGAGGAAGATCGTGGTCCGCACGTTGATGACCGCCGAGTCGCCGTAGGCGCAGCCGACCTGACGGGCCCGCAGACGCGTGTTGGACGACGGGCGCAGGTCGTTGAAGGTGATGGTGCCGCTGCTGTCAGCGGTACCGGCCCGGTCGACCGGCGTCGGGTCGTTGGCGAAGCTCTGACCGCCGAAGTGGTCCTGGCTGTAGCCCTGCAGCTCGACCCGCGAGTTGGGGGTCGCCCCAAAGACGGTCACCGAGGCGAGCCCGGTGGCGTTGATCGTCGGGGTATTGACGTTGACCTGGGCCGCCTGGCAGGCCAGCGGCGTGGAGGACGAGCTCGTACTGGCGGTTGGAGTCGCCGAACTGCTCATCGTGGCCGTCGGTGTCGCGCTCGCGCTCCGCGTGGGCGTCGCGCTAGTGCTGCTGCTCGCGCTGGGACTAGGACTGCTTCCTGCGGTGATCGTGTTCGTCGAGCTGTCCGAACAGACCCCGGTCTGCCCGTTGAACAACCGACCACAATCGGTAGCCGACGAAGCGATGGCGGCGGTGACCGTCTCAGTTCCGGATTCCCCAAAGCGCGTCACGACCGTGACGCTTGTGCGCCCGTCGGGACCGGTGTTCCGGGTAAGCGTGGAGTTGTTGCCATCTGGGGAGTTGCCGCCATCCAATTGGCCGGGGCCCGTCTCCGAAAAAGCAACAGACGCTCCTAGAACTGGTGCACCTCCCGCGTCCGTAACGGTTGCACTGAAGACGCGTGAGCTTCCTGCGGTAGTCGAAACCGGCGAGTTCGGTGTCAGATCGACGAACCGGGCGGCCCCTGGTTGCGACGGTTGCGTGAAGGTGGTCACCGTGATTGTCGAGGTGGGCTCACCAGCATCCGGGCCAGGGGTGGCGATGCCGCCTGGGGGGGCACTGTGATTGACCCAGATGACGATGGTGTCGGTGCCAGGCTGGGTTCCAATAAAGCTGCACTGACTGCGTCCGAAGTCGGAGGTGGCAGGGCAGGACCGCAAGTTGGCGCTCGCGTTGGGTCCGCTCGTCACCTGGAAACTCGGCGTCACGTCGAAGACGGTGTCCTCTGCGGCGTTGGCAACAACGATGTCGATGAGCGCCGGGGTCGACGTCGACTGGACCGCGCTGTACTGCTGCCTGTCCGGGGTGACCGAGCTCGTCGAGTCGTAGGCCGGCACACTCTGTGGCTTGCCTCCAGCCGTGAAGCGAATGGGTAGCGGTCGCGCGTCGACCGAAGTTGTGAAATCGATGTACGCATTGATCGTCGCTGCACCGGGGACGAGTCCAGCCACACCGAACTCCACGAACTGACCGTTCTTGTATTCGACAGAGCCTGTGTCGGAGCCGGTGGGGTTGCTGCGACTGGCCGTGCCCGTCGATGAGGGAACGTCACTGGCCAAGTCGGGCAGCTCAGTCGGTGCGTAGCCGGTCGTCGGGTCGGGTGTAGCCCCTGTCTCAGCATTGGTTGTTGACACGCTGCGACCGGGCGTATACCGCTGCCGGCCAAAGTTGTAGGTGGCGCTGGTGACACGGGGGCCGGTAAGCCCGTCGGGTGCCGTCGGGGGGATGCAGAAGTCGACGTCCTGCGCTGAGCTGGATGGCGATTCACTGAGCGTGATGAACACGGTGCCAGTGTCCGTGCTCGGGTTCCCGGCGAAGTCGGTCGGGAAGGCGCGGTAGATCTGACAGGTGCCTGCCGACCCGGACGCGTCAGTCGGGTAGACGGCCTGGAGGCGGAGCGCTGTGGCTGGCGCCGCCTGGGCAGGCGCGGCCGTGACGAGCGCAAGTCCTGCCGCAACAGTTGCCAGCGCAGCGGCGCTGGCCACGAGTGCGCGCAGGCGGTTGGTGCTCTTCATCAGGGTCCTCTCGGCGGCCGAAGCCAGGTGCGGATGCGACGTTCGGGACAGACTTCGCCACCGAACGGCGAAACCCTCCATCTGGGGCGATACGTAATCACAGCGTGACATCGCGTGGGGGGAGGCGAAGGCCGCTACCTGTCTGAACGCTGGAGGGGCGCCCGCGTTGCGGTCCGGGTCCGAACCTGCCGCTGGTGAGCCCCCGGACGCGACCTATCGGGTCAGTCCTCGGGGACAGCGCGATCCTTGAGCCAATCCTTCAGGCCCCAACCAGCAGGGAAAGCGTCGGGAGGTCCAGCGGTTGGCTTCCGTCGGTCGCGGACTCAGGACAATGCATCCGGCCGGGGAAGCTTTCCAGCTGACGCGTCCCGCTTGCCCTTTCGGACCCTCTCTGCCTTGGGAAAACGCAATCCCGGCCCGTAGGTGACCGAAGGACCCCGGGTCGCGTCTGACGTCTTGGACAGGATCTGCCGCTCGACGAGATCGCTCAGAACGCGAGAGACCGAGGCCGCTTGTAGATCAAGAGCGATCTTGACCAGCCGAGCATTGATGGTTCCGACTTCTGCGACCAGTTGAACAATCTTGCGGTCGTACTCGTCGCTGGTTCTTCGTCGATACATCACGGCTGGGCCAAGCGCTGAGATGGCGTGCTCGCGTAGTCGGTAGTTGGGATGGATGTTCCGCAGCGTCTCGCGGGTCGGCTCGAGCATGGCCGCGGGTTCGGCCGAGACCCTTCGCAAGGCGGCCTCGACCTCGGTCTCAGACTTCTGCAGAGGCCCAGCCAGGGTCTTGGCGGAGACGGTGCGCTTCTTGAGCAGGGTGTACAGGATCATCATTGCGTCGGCGTCGTCCTTCTCGGCCGCTGGGAGCGTTGCGACGAAGCGTGCAAGGTGGGTGTTGGGTGCCCCTCCGAGGAGCGACACCCTCACCTCAGCCGAGGACTCCTCGAAGATCGGCGGCTCGTGCCCGACGCTGACCATCTCCCGGTACATCCGGTCAACCCCGACTCCGGCCTCCTCTGCCAAACCCAGGACCCGGACGGCATTGGCCAATTGGGGGTTCCGCGGTCGCGAGGACGTCGTGAGGATGTTGTCGACGGTCACGCCCTGCACGAGCGGACCTGGCGAGGTAATTGCCAGTCGGGTGGGCGCGTGCTCGACCGCAACGGAACCTCCAAGTCGGTAGTCGCGGTGGATCGCCGCGTTGGCTATCGCCTCGCGAACCGCGGCCTCGGGCAGGTCGGCCAACTGCACTTGCACGCCACCGGGGAGGTTCACCGGGGTGGTGTCCAGTCGAGCAGCCACCAACTCGAGCGTGCGCAAAAGCGCCAGCAGGAGCGGACCCTCTGGCCTGCTGACGACCGGCTCGCCCGCCGCAGTCCGACGGTACTGATAGACGATGAGGGGCCGCGAGCTCGGCGGATCGCACAGCAGGAGCTCGCCAGCACGCGTCAGCGTTCCCGCCGAGGTCACCACACCGAGGATGCGCAGGAGATCACGGTCGGATTCACCGGCGTACCGACGTCTCGCCGGATCGGGGCTGGCGCGGACGAGCGCGCGGGCGCGATCCAGTGCTGCCGAGTTCACGTCCTCGAGCGCCCGGCCGCTGTCCTCAGCCGACCAGTCCTCGCCTCTGCGTTCAGCCAGCAGCCCGGCGATCTGCGAAGCCGTCATCGGCTCACAGATCTTTCCCACCCGCCTCGTGATCCTGTTGTCGACTTGATGCACGTCAGCACTGCGTGGTACGGCGATGACCAGGAGCCGGATCCCCTCGTGCAGTCGGACGGAGACCGACACGGTGAGGGAGGGGTTCGTCAGTTCATAGATGCGCCTGAGAACGATCTCCGGATCCAGTTCAGTGCCCTCGAACGCAGCGGACCCCCTTACCCGATCCCGCACGCCAACCACGAGCTCACCCCCATGAGCATTGGCGAAGCATGCCGCTGCCTCCGCGAGCGCCTTGACGGTGTCCTGCTTCGACCGACCTTCGCCCTTGAACTCAAGCGTGCGGGACTCAAGGTCATCCGCCGTCCGTCCGCCAGCGATAGCAGCCAGGGCGTCGCTGACCTTCACAAGTTTCTCCTTTGTTTTTACCTACCCTTGCATGACAGGGTAGAGCAAAACTACCGAGGAACCCTGTCACATCCGCCTTCGCGCA
>JANPHZ010000100.1:0-6728 GCA_031424715.1 Frankiaceae bacterium | reverse complement strand
GCAACCCGGCGCCGGGACGCGGGTCGTCGCTCTCCTTCCCCTGGAGGTCACGTGAGCTATCGCGTCGTCGTCGTCGACGACCACCCGGTCTACCGCGAGGGCCTGGTGGCCGTCTTGCAGGACCGCGGGCTCGACGTGGTCGCGGAGGCCGCAAGCGGCGAGCAGGCTCTGGAAGCGGTGGCCGCACATGACCCTGACGTCGTCCTCATGGACCTGGCCATGCCCGGGCTCGGCGGTGTCGAGGCCACCCGGCGGTTGACGGCCGAGCACCCTCGTACGGCGGTGCTGGTCGTGACGATGAACGACGACGACGAGGCGGTGTTCGCGGCGCTCAAGGCCGGAGCCCGCGGTTACCTCGTCAAGGAGGCCGCTGCCGATGACATCGCCAGAGCCGTGGCGTCCGTGGCCCGGGGGGAGCTGGTCCTGGGGGCCCGGGTGAGCGGGCAGGTGCTGGCTGCCGCCGTCGGAGCCGGGCGACCGGCGGAGCTGCCCTTCCCCCAGCTGACCGCCCGCGAGCGGGAGATCCTCGAGCTCGTCGCCCGCGGCTACGACAACGGCCGGATCAGCCGGCACCTCGCGTTGTCGGACAAGACGGTCCGCAACAACCTGTCGGTGGTCCTGGCCAAGCTGCCGGCCGCGACCCGCGCCGAGGCCGTTGCCCTCGCCCGCGACGCCGGTCTCGGCAGCGACTGACCTCAGCGGCAGGCGGATCAGGCGGATTGGGCCATGAGCACACTGAACACGTAGTGCAGATCCATCCGCCCGGTCGCGTGTTGTGGAGACACCGTCTCCGCGGGAACAGGTTTTCCACAGTTGGCGGTGTCAGCCACCTGCCATGGCGCCGACGATGAGGAACGGCTCGCGACCGTCGAGCACGGCACGAGGGAGCTCGGCATCGACCGGCTCGTGCGACAGGTCTTCCTCGCACGCGAAGAACCGCACGAAAGCCCGGCGCTGTCCGCTGGCGTCGCGCAACGTGCCCTTCAGCACCGGATGCGCAGCGTCGAGCGCGTCGAGTACCTCAGCCACGGTCGCGCCGTCGACCGTCACCTCGCCGTCGACGTGAGCGAGGTTGCGCAGGTGGTAAGGCAACACCACTCGCGTCATACGAGCGTCTGCACCTCAACCGACAGGACGGCGGGCAGGTCGCGCACGATGGCCGACCAGGTGTCACCGCCGTCGGGCGAGCAGTAGACCTGGCCCCCCGTCGTACCGAAGTAGATGCCGCAGTCGTCGAGGGAGTCGACCGCCATCGCGTCGCGCAGGACGTTGACGTAGCAGTTCTCCTGCGGCAGGCCGTTGGTCAGCGGCTCCCACTCATCACCACCGGTGCGGCTGCGGTAGACCCGAAGCTTGCCCTCCGGCGGCACGTGGAAGGAGTCGCTGGTGATCGGTACGACGTAGACCGTATCGGGCTCGTGCGCGTGCACGACGATGGGGAAGCCGAAGTCACTCGGCAGGTTGCCGCTGACCTCGTGCCACTGGTCGCCGGCGTTGTCGGTGCGCAGCACGTCCCAGTGCTTCTGCATGTAGAGCACGTCCGGGCGCGCGGGGTGCAGGGCGAGCCGGTGCACGCAGTGGCCGACCTCGGCATCGGTGTCGGGGATCTCGCCGGACCGCAGGCCCTTGTTGATGGGCAGCCAGGTGAGCCCCGCGTCATCGGTGCGAAAGGCGCCGGCCGCGGAGATCGCGACGTACATCCGGTCCGGCCTGGTGGGGTCCTGGATGATCGTGTGCAGGCACAGCCCGCCCGCGCCGGGCTGCCAGGACGACCCGGTCGTGTGGGTGCGCAGACCGGACAGCTCTGCCCAGCTGCCGCCGCCGTCGGTGGAGCGGAAGAGCGCTGCGTCCTCGACCCCGGCGTAGACCGTGTCGAGGTCGGTCAGGGAGGGCTCGAGGTGCCACACCCTGGCGAACTCCCACGGGTGCGGGGTGCCGTCGTACCACTGGTGGGTGCCGGGGACGCCGTCGTAGGTGAAGTCCTTGCCGACCGGGTTCCAGCTGATGCCGCCGTCGTCGGAGCGCTGGATCAGCTGGCCGAACCAGCCCCCGGACTGCGAGGCGTAGATCCGGTTCGGGTCGAGCGGTGAGCCCTTGAGGTGATAGACCTCCCAGCCACCGAAGTGCGGGCCGTCGACCTTCCAGTCCTTGCGCGTCCCGTCGGCGGTGAGGACGAACGCGCCCTTGCGGGTGCCGACCAGGACGCGGACGCCGCTCATCGCCGGCGGGCGTGGGCGATGTTGACGATGCCGATCCCGGTCCAGGCGATCGCCAGCGCCACCAGGCTGGACAGCCCGTCGGTGGTGCCCATGGCAATGGCCGTGATGGGGATGCCGAAGACGAGCGAGCAGATGGGCAGCGCTGGGTCGTCGTCGCGCTTGGCCGCGGGGCCGGCGGCAGCGAGCCGCTCCTGCACCTGCTGGTCGACCCGCGCGTCGATCTGGCTGCCGATCCGCTCGAGGAACTCGCCGATCACCGCATCGTCGTACTGCGGTCCGAGGTCCTCCCGGACAGCGAGGGTGACAGCCATGTCTTCTGCGGTGATCGGGAGCGCCATAGCCCAAGAGTTTCGGTTGCGCCACGCGGTGTCAAACAGCCCTAGGGGCAGGTCAGCAGCGCGCAGGTTGATGGAGTGCGCAGCACGATCCACTCGCCTGAGGCATTGCTGAGCTCGACCCGAGAGGCCCGCTGCGGGAACCCCGAGACCGAGATCGACACGTCGGCGGTCGCGCGCGCGTCGCGCAGCAGGACGACGCCGGAGACCCGCACGACGCCGTTGCGCCCCGGCCCCGGCGGGGAGGCTGCCAGCACCAGATCGCACTGTGCCGGCGTGAGACCGCGCTTGCCGTCGGGGGCTGCCGACAGGTCGGCGTAGCGGTCACAGTCAGCGGCCAGCGCCGCCTGCACCCAGGCCTGGGTGACACCGGCCGGGGTGCTGAGGCGGCGCTGGTCGACGGCATAGGCCACCGAGGCGAGGAGCGTCACCAGCGCGCCGAGGCCGACCACGATTGCCGGCGTACGACGCATGGCCCGCAGCTTGCGCTCTTCGTTGCGCTGTTCACCGGCGAGCTGACGGGCACTGACGTTCGGGGTAGTCACCCCGCAAGTGTTGCGTAGCGGTGGTCAGGTCCGCTGGCGGGAGAGGCCGATCCCGGCCAGCAGCAGGAAGACCGGCGCGACGACGCCGGAGAAGCCTGTGAAGCCAAAGGCCACCAGGTTCAGCGCGACCGCGATGACCACCAGGGCGCCGACCGCGCCAACCCAGCGCACGACGAGGCGCTCACGGAAGGCCAACCAGGCCAAGCAGCCGGCGGTGATGGTCACCCCGAACCAGCTGAAGTAGCCCGCGAGGTCGTCGAGCAGGAAGAAGAAGTAGCGGTTGGCGACGTTGGCGCTGCTCTCATTGAAGCCGCCCTCGAGGTAGGCCGCCAGCTGCCCCTTCACGCCGTACGACGCAATGAGCGCACCGGCCGAGGCGACGAGGCCCATCGGGGCGACCCGCAGGGCCAGCGAGTCCGAGGCCTGCGCACTGCCCCAACGCGCGAGGCCGGCCGCGAAGAAGAGCAGGCAGACCACCGCGAGGTAGCCGGTGTTGGCCGAGATGTGCGCGTTCGTGCGAGACAGGAGGTCGACGACGGCGGCCGGGTCGCCGGCCGCACGCACCTTCTCGTCCGGCCCCTGCGCGAAGACCATGTTCGTGAGGATTCCGCAGAGCCCGGCGGCGCTACCCCACAGCGCCCACGTGCCCCGACTGGTCGTGCTGGTGCTGCCCTGCGTCGCTGCCATCGTGCTGGTCATCGATCCCCCTCGTGTTCGCCGGGAGCTTCCCGGCTCTGGGGCGACCATGCAGCCGGGGGTGTCCCGGGCGGCAGAGGTCCAGGTCCCGCCTCCGCGGGATTCTTCGGGCAGTGCACGCCGCGAGCGCTGCTTGAGCGACGGCTTCCCGGTCTGACGCGGCAGGAACTCACCTCACCGCGTCGAACCGCGGTGAGGTGAAGGTCTATCCCCTCAGGATGCCGCTGCGCCTCTGCGTTCTCCTTCTGCTGCTGGTCCCCGGACTGGCGAGCTCCCCGTCCCACGCTGCTCCCGCGACGCCGGACCTCAGCCAGCAGCGCCAGGTGGTGAGGTGGTCGGGCACCCTTGACCGGCCGGGGATCCCCAGCTGCGGCGAGCCCCAGGCGCAGGGTTGCGACACGACTGCGCTCACGGTCGTCGCAGCTCAGGGCGCCTGGATCACGGTCGCCGTGGACGGCACGTACGCCTTCCTCCGGGTCGCGGACGGTGAGCACACCGTCGCGAGCAACGGAACCCAGATCGGCACCCGGGGCGGCCCGAACGAGATCACCAGCACGACCTTTCAGCACGTCCGAGCCGGGCGGGTCCGTTACGAGGTCGGCATCAGTCACTTCCTCGCCAACCCGTATCAGCCGCTGACCTACCGGGCCACCGCCCGGCTGGCGGGTAAGGCCTTCGACCGTGAGGGCGACTGCTTCGTGGGCGACAGCGGCCTGGCGGCGCTGACGACGCCAGACGACGGCCGAGCGCTCCGGCTGTCCGTGCGCCTGCTGGCGCCACCGCGCGACGTAGCCGAAGTCCGTCAGCAGGTCGTGCCCTCGCTCGTAGAGATGTTCGGGCGGATCAACGTGGTCGTCCGCGCCTCGGTGGCTGCCCTGCCTGACGCCACCTACAGGGCCCATCCCTACGAAGCAGCGCAGCGCCTGTACGGCGGCGTTCGGCCACCGGGCGTGGATGTCGTGTTCCTGTTCGAGGACCGGTTCAGCGGCGGCATCGCCGACTGCATCGGCGGCGTCGCGTATGCGGAGCGCGCGTTCGCGAGCGGCCAGCTTCATTACGCGCCGACCGGCGTGACCCCGGTGTCGACCGTCAAGGGCACGATCATCGCCGCGCACGAGATCGGACACCTGCTCGGCGGCCAGCACCAGATGTCCAACTGCGCCGAGGCCCTGCCCCAGCTCGCCCTGCAACCAGCGTCGGACGGGTCGGTCGGTCCCTGCACCGTGATGGGCCCGGCGGCAGTTCAGGACAGCGAGACGTTCTCCACCGCGGAACGGGCCAGCATCCGGTCCTACGTCCGCCGCTTCGCTCGCGGCTGACCTCACCCGCAGGGGCCATGTTAGTCTGACCAATATGACCATGCATAACGTGGCGGACGCGAAGGCGCACCTGTCGCAGCTCCTCGATGCGGCCCTCAAGGGGGAGGAGGTCGTCGTCGCGCGGGCCGGCAAGCCCCTGGTCCGACTCGTCCCGGTGAACACGCCCGCCGCCCGCGTCCTGGGGTTCCTCGACCTGCCCTCGCCGGATGAGCGCTTCGCTCCACTCGACGAGACCGAACTCGCTGCCTGGTCGTGACGATCCTGCTCCTGGACACCCACGCCTACGTGTGGGCGCTCACCGAACCGGACCGCCTGTCCGCCCGTGCACGGACCGCGATCGAAGCACGGAGCAACGTCGTACTCATCTCCGCCGCGACCGCGTGGGAGATGGCGATCAAGCACCGCGCCGGCAAGTGGCCGGAGGCCGAAATCCTGCTGTCTCAGCACGACGACCTCACCAGCCGACTCGGCGCCCAGTCACTCGACATCACCACCGCCGACGCCACCCGCGCGCGGGGCTTGGACTGGGACCAGGCCGACCCGTACGACAGGATCCTTGCCGCCCAGTCACTACTCCACCAAGCCACGCTGGTGACCCGCGACGCAGCCTTCGGTGAGCTGCGAGGACTCACCATTCTCTGGTAACCCCGGCACCGACCAGCGGTCGGGCAGCGCTAGCCCGAGCTGTTGCTGCGCGCCGGACGGCTCCGGCGCACCGGCCCCAGGAAGAGGCTCGAAGCGATGCCCGCGAGGACGGCGATGACGACCGCGGTCCCGATGCTGCTGCCGGTGAGCCGCAGCGCGATGCCCACAACAAGGGCGACGATCACCGCCGCCCCGGCGATGCGCATGAGGTCGATGTCAAAGGAGTAAGAGCTGCGTCGCGTCATGGCACCGTCGTACCCGCGGCCACGGCCCCCAGTCCTTTGCCGATCATGGACTTGGCGCTCACCCGGAACGCCGACGGGGCGGCCCTTCCGAAGAAGGACCGCCCCGTCGTACGAGCGTCCGGCCGAAGGCCGGAAGTGTTGGTGCTGGACTTAGAAGTCCATGTCTCCCATGCCGCCGCCACCGGGCATGCCGCCGCCGGCCGGAGCCTTCTCGGGCTTGTCGGCGATGACGCACTCGGTGGTGAGGAACAGCGCCGCGATGGACGCGGCGTTCTGCAGCGCGGACCGGGTGACCTTGGCCGGGTCGATGATGCCGACGGCGATCATGTCGACGTACTCACCGGTGGCCGCGTTGAGACCCTGGCCGACGGGCAGGTTGCGGACCTTCTCCACGACGACGCCACCCTCGAGGCCGGCGTTGATCGCGATCTGCTTGATCGGGGCCTCGAGCGCCAGGCGCACGATGTTGGCGCCGGTCGCCTCGTCGCCGACCAGGTCGAGCTTGTCGAACGCGGTGACCGACGCCTGCAGGAGCGCGACGCCACCACCGGCGACGATGCCCTCCTCGACAGCGGCCTTGGCGTTGCGCACAGCGTCCTCGATGCGGTGCTTGCGCTCCTTGAGCTCGACCTCCGTGGCCGCGCCGACCTTGATGACCGCAACACCGCCGGCCAGCTTGGCCAGGCGCTCCTGCAGCTTCTCCTTGTCGTAGTCGGAGTCGCTC
>JANPHZ010000099.1:0-3027 GCA_031424715.1 Frankiaceae bacterium | reverse complement strand
TCGTTCTCGTTGACGACAGGCACCACACGCAAGGCGAGCAACCGGTCGAGCGTCGTCTGCGCGTTGCGGTAGTGCGACCGGCGTACGACGTCGTCGGCGGTGAGCAGCACCTGCCCGACCACTCGGTCGTGCCGGGCGAAGGCGGTGGCATAGCGCTGCACCAGCAGCGACTGCCCGACCGACGCTGCTGCCTGCTGCGTCGCGAGGTCGCGCGGTCGACGGGCGAGGCCGAGCGGCGCCAGTCCGGCGGCGATGGCGCCGGACGACACGAGCACCAGCTCGCCGCCGCGGGTGGCGAGCGCCTCGACCAGCGCATCGAGCCGGCCGCCGTCGAGGCCGCCGGCGGCGGTGGTGAGCGACGACGAACCGACCTTGACGACCAGCCGGCGCGCCTGCGCGATGGCCTCGCGGCTCATTCGGACAGGTCCAGGCCCAGCCGCTCGGCCCGGCGCAGGTCCTTCTGCAACCGGCGCTCGTCGGCGCCCGGTCGGCTGTGGTCCTCGAGCCGCACGTCGGCGCCACGGGTGGAGGTGGCGTACTCCTCCATCTCGCTGGGCTGCCAGTCGAACGACACCTCGCCGATCGTGACCTCGTCGCCGGCCTGGGCGCCGGCCTCGCCGAGCGCCTTCTCCACCCCGAGCCGGTTGAGCCGGTCGGCGAGGTAGCCGACGGCCTCGTCGTTGCTGAAGTCGGTCTGCACGATCCAGCGCTCGGGCTTCACCCCTCGTACGACGAACCCCGCACCCTCGCGGGTGACCGTGAAACCCTTGTCGTCGACGGCCGTGGGGCGCAGCACGATGCGCGTGGCGACCTCGACCGGCCGGGCCGCCCGGTCGGCGGCGATGGTCCTGGCGAGGGCGAAGGACAGCTCCCGCAGACCCTCGTGGGTCGCCGCCGAGATCTCGAAGACCTCGAGCCCGCGCGCCTCGAGCTCGGGCCGGACCAGGTCGGCGAGCTCACGCGCCTCGGGCACGTCGATCTTGTTGAGTACGACCATCCGCGGGCGCTGGGTGAGCCGCGCAAGATCGTCCTTGTACGCCGTCAGCTCGGTCTCGATCAGGTCGAGATCGGTCAGCGGGTCGCGCCCGGGTTCTTGCGTCGCGCAGTCGAGGACGTGCACGAGGACGGCGCACCGCTCGACGTGGCGCAGGAACTCCAGCCCGAGCCCCTTGCCCTCGGAGGCGCCGGGGATGAGGCCGGGGACGTCGGCCACGGTGTAGACGGTGCCGCCCGCCTCGACCACGCCGAGGTTGGGGACGAGCGTGGTGAAGGGGTAGTCGGCGATCTTGGGCCGGGCTGCGGACAGCGCGGCGATGAGCGAGGACTTGCCGGCGCTGGGGAAGCCCACGAGCGCGGCGTCGGCAACGCTCTTGAGCTCGAGCGTGACGTCCTTGGTCTCGCCCGGCTCGCCGAGGAGCGCGAACCCGGGGGCCTTGCGCTTCACGTTGGCTAGTGCGGCGTTACCGAGGCCGCCGCGACCGCCGTGGGCGATGACGAAGCGGGTGCCCTCGCCGACCAGGTCTGCGAGCTGCGTGCCGTCGGCGTTGTACACGACCGTGCCGTTGGGCACGGGCAGCTCGACACTCGCGCCGTTAGCGCCGTTGCGCAGGTCACCCTGGCCCGGCTTGCCGTTGCCCGCCTTCTGGTGCGGGTGGTAGTGGAAGTCGAGCAGCGTGGTCGTGTTGTGCTGCACGACGAGGACGACGTCACCGCCGTGCCCGCCGTCAGCACCGTCCGGGCCGGCGAGCGGCTTGAACTTCTCGCGGCGCACGCTGCTGCAGCCGTGCCCGCCGTTGCCCGCGCTGACGTGCAGCACGACGCGGTCGACGAACGTGGTCACAGTTGCTTCCTCTCGAATGCACGAAGGGCGGGCCCGGCACGCCGGACCCGCCCCAAGTGTGGTGCTGTTGTCTAAGCGACCGGCACGATGTTGACGGTCTTGCGGTCCCGCTTGCGGCCGAAGGTCACCGCGCCCGGCGCGAGGGCGAACAGCGTGTCGTCGCCGCCCCGACCGACGTTGTCACCCGGGTGGAAGTGGGTCCCGCGCTGGCGCACGATGATCTCGCCGGCCTTGACGACCTGACCGCCGAAGCGCTTGACGCCGAGGTACTGCGCGTTGGAGTCGCGACCGTTGCGCGACGAGCTAGCACCCTTCTTGTGAGCCATCTCGTCAGCCCTTCTCGATCGCGGTGACGCGCAGCTGGGTCAGCGACTGGCGGTGACCCTGGCGGCGCTTGTAGCCGGTCTTGTTCTTGTACTTCATGATGTTGATCTTGGGGCCGCGGACCTGGGCGACGACCTCACCAGTGACGCTGAAGGCCGCCAGGGCCTTCGCGTCGGTGGTGACGTCGGTGCCGTCCACGACGAGCAGCGCGGGGAGCGAGATGCTGGCGCCGGCGTCGCCGGTGAGCTTCTCGACCTCGACGACGTCACCGACGGCGACCTTGTACTGCTTGCCGCCGGTCTTGACGATGGCGTACATCGGTGGGGCTCCTCAGAAGCTGGCTGGTGTCGCGTGACTGGTGCGGCGTAACGGGCTCGCCCGACAAGCGCGCAAGAAGGTCGCATGCGCACACGCGACAGGGATCAGACTAGCGGACGCCTGCCGGGGCGTCGAACGCCCGCTGTGCTGGGAGCCCGGCTGCCCGGCCGCAACGCCGAACGGGGACCCGGAAGGCTTAGGCAGGCGGGCCGGCCGGCCGGCTCGTGGCCCGGCGGCGCTTCTTGGGCCCGACCTCCACGGGCTCCCCGGTGGTCGCAGCGGGTGCGGGTGCCACCGGTGCGGGTGCCACGGGCGCGGGTGCCGGTGGGGCCACGGGAGCGGCCGGTGCGCTGGCGTCCGGTGTGCTGGCGGGTGCCGCATCGCCCTGAGCGGTTGCCGTCGGCGACCCGCCGTCATTGTGCTCCGGCGCCGGAGCGCCCTCAGCGCGACCGCCACGCCCGCGCCCACCACGGCTGCGCCGCTTGGGCCCGTCTGTGCCCTCTGTCGCGTCCGCGCCGGTAGCGCTGCCCGCCGGGCGGTCGCTC
>JANPHZ010000098.1:0-5109 GCA_031424715.1 Frankiaceae bacterium | reverse complement strand
TGGCTGTCCAGGACCGCGACCGCC
This sequence comes from Frankiaceae bacterium, assembly GCA_031424715.1. Classification (GTDB taxonomy): domain Bacteria; phylum Actinomycetota; class Actinomycetes; order Mycobacteriales; family SCTD01; genus RYN-124. The sequence continues at coordinate 5,085 of JANPHZ010000098.1, read as the reverse complement.
AGGGCCTCGGGTGCGGGGGGCGCCTCGCCCTCGCGCTTCCCGCTCGAGCGGTCCGTCATGGGCTCTCCAGCCGGGCCAGCTCCTCGTCCGCCACCGACGGGTCGAGCTTGGCGAACAGCGGCACCGGCTCACCGATGACGATCCCCGGAGTGATCGGCCGCGACTCCCAGACCGCCTGCGCCGAGGCGTAGTCACCCGTCAGCACCGGATAGGACGGGCCGCCGTCGAGGTCGTCGACCTCCTGCAGCTCGGGAAAGCCCGACCAGTCGCCCTCGCCACCGAGCATGGCGAAGACCTTCTGTGAGCTGTGCGGCAGGAAAGGCGTGAGCAGCGTCTTGGCGTCGTCGATCAGCTGCAGCGCGACGTGCAGCACGGTGGCGCGCCGGTCCGGGTCGTCCTTGAGCTTCCACGGCGCCTGGTCGGAGAGGTACTTGTTGGCCTCCCCCACGACGCGCATGGCCTCGTTGACTGCGGCCCGCAGCTGGTTGCGCCCGAGCAGCGAGCCGACCGCGTCGAAGGCCCGACGGGACGCCGCGAGCACTGCCTCGTCGTCCGCCGCCAGGCTGCGTGCTGGCGGGATGGCGCCGATGTTCTTGTGCACCAGGGACATCGTGCGGTTGACCAGGTTGCCCCAGCCGGCGACGAGCTCGGTGTTGTTGCGTACGACGAACTGCTCCCAGGTGAAGTCGGTGTCGCTGGACTCCGGGCCGTTGACGCACAGGTAGTAGCGGATCGCGTCGGGGCCGTAGCGCTCCAGCACGTCCCGCACGTAGATGACGACCGAGCGCGAGGACGAGAACTTCTTGCCCTCCATCGTGAGGTACTCGCTCGACACGACCTCGGCGGGCAGGTCGAGCTCGCCGTACGCGCCAGGCTCTCCCGCAGGCTTGCCGCTCGCGCCGAGCAGGATCGCCGGCCAGATCACCGAGTGGAAGACGACGTTGTCCTTGCCCATGAAGTAGAAGCCCTCGGCGGTGCCGCCGTGCCAGTAGTCCTCCCACGACCCGCCCGTGCGCCGGGCCCACTCGATGGACGCCGAGAGGTAGCCGATGACCGCGTCGAACCAGACGTAGAGCCGCTTGTCGGTGCGGTCTTGCCAGCCGTCGAGCGGGATCGGCACGCCCCAGTCGAGGTCGCGGGTGATCGCCCTCGGCCGCATCTCGTCGATGAGGTTGGCGCTGTACTTCAGCACGTTGGGCCGCCAGTCGGTGCGGCTGCCGAGCCAGGACGCGAGCAGCTCGGCAAAGGCCGGCAGCTCGAGGTAGAACTGCGCGGACTCGACGAAGTGCGGCGTCGAGCCGTCGATCTTCGAGCGCGGGTTGACGAGGTCCTGCGGGTCGAGCTGACGCCCGCAGCTGTCGCACTGGTCGCCACGCGCGCCGTCGTAGCCGCAGTGCGGGCAGGTGCCCTCGACGTAGCGGTCGGGGAGCCCGCGCCCGGTCTTGGGGTCGATCGCCGAGAGCTGCGAGCGCTCGACGACGTAGCCGTTGGCGTGCAGCGCCGTGAACACCTGCTGGACGACGGCGTAGTGGTTGCGCGTCGTCGTACGGGTGAACAGGTCGTAGGACAGGCCCAGGCCCTGCAGGTCCTCGGCGATGACCCGGTTGTAGCGGTCGGCCAGCTCACGCGCGCTGACGCCCTCGCTGTCGGCCTGCACCTGGATCGGGGTGCCGTGCTCGTCGGTGCCACTGACCATCAGCACGTGGTTGCCCGCCATCCGCTGGTAGCGGCTGAACACATCGGAGGGCACGCCGAAACCGGCAACGTGGCCGATGTGGCGCGGGCCGTTGGCGTAAGGCCAGGCAACCGCGGTCAAGACGTGGCGGGGCATGGACCCCAGGCTAGTGAGCCGGCGCGACAGGTTTGCGCGGCCGAGCTAGGACAGGTGCGGCGTCACGTCGCGTGTGCAGAACATGCAGACCCTGGCCGACACCGGAATGGACGACTCGCAGTGCTCGCAGTCCGTGCTGCCCTGTGCGCCCGCTGCCTCGATCCCGGTCAGCCGCTTGATGAGCTTGACCAGCATCAGCACGACAAACGCCAGCAGCAGGAAGCTCACGAAGTCGGTGAGGAAGTCGCCGTAGGGGATCCGCGTACCCCGGATCGACCCGTGCAGCTGGTGGAAGCTCGGCTGGCCGAAGACCGCCGCGACCAACGGCAGAATGAGGTTGTCCACCAGCGACTGGACGACGGTCGCGAACGCCACCCCGATGGCGATGCCGATCGCGATGTCGACGAGGTTGCCGCCGAAGGCAAACGCCTTGAACTCCTTCATCAGTGCACGCATGTCGCGCACGCTAGACCGATCGCTTGCTCGCCACCACCGCGTCGAAGACCTCGCGCTTGGGCAGACCGGTCTCCTGGGCGACCGCGGCGATCGCGTCCTTGCGGGTCAGCCCCGCTTGCTCGCGGACCCCTACCTGCCGCACCAGCTCGTCCGGGGTGAGCTCCACGGTCGGCTCGGGTGCACCGTCCAGCACGATCGTGATCTCCCCACGCACTCCCTCGGCCGCCCAGGAAGCCAGCTCGGAGAGGGTCCCCCGGCGTACCTCCTCATGGGTCTTGGTCAGCTCTCGGCACACGACCGCGCGCCGGTCCGCGCCGAGCACGGTGACCATGTCGGCGAGCGCCTCCGCGAGGCGGTGCGGAGCCTCGAACAGCACGGCCGTACGCCGCTCCGCCGCCAGCGCGCCGAGTCGGGCCCGCCGCTCACCGGCCTTGCGGGGCAGGAAGCCCTCGAAGCAGAACCGGTCGCTGGGCAGCCCGCTGACCGCCAGCGCCGTCGTCACCGCCGACGGTCCGGGGACACAGGTCACGGGCAGGCCCTCGTCGGCTGCGGCCGCCACCAGCCGGTAGCCCGGGTCGGAAACGCTCGGCATGCCGGCGTCGGTGATGAGCAGCACCCGCTGCCCGGCGCGCAGCGCGTCGAGCAGCTCGGGGGTGCGCTGCTCCTCGTTGCCGTCGAAGTAGGAGACGACCCGGCCGGTGAAGCGCACGTCGAGGTCGCGGCACAGCCGCTGCAGCCGGCGGGTGTCCTCGGCCGCGATCACCTCGGCCGTCGCGAGCTCGGTGCGTAGGCGGGCGCTCGCGTCACCGGCCTGGCCGATCGGCGCACCGGCGAGCACGAGAGGCATGACGCGATCCTGTCAGCCTCCTAGGGTGGCGGCCATGACCGCGACGCTGGCTGACCGCGAGCCGACCACCGATCCCGGTTCCGGGAGCGACGAGCCCTGGCGCCTCCGGCTCCGCCCGCTGATCGGTGCGGCCGCCCACGGGGGCTGGCTCGCGACCCTGGGGGTCGCGCTGCTGGCCGGCCTCCTGCGCTTCCTGCGCCTCGACCTGCCCAAGGGCAAGATCTTCGACGAGATCTACTACGCCTGCGACGCGCAGAACCTCGTGCGGTTCGGCGTCGAGCAGGGCACCAAGGCCGGCGCCGGGTGCGTGCCCAACGGCCAGCCCGGCTTCATCGTGCACCCCCCGGTCGGCAAGTGGCTGATCGGTCTGGGCGAGAAGATCTTCGGCATCAACGAGCTCGGGTGGCGCTTCAGCGCCGCCGTCTTCGGCACCCTGACCGTCGTCGTGCTGGTGCGGATGGCCCGCCGGATGACCGGCTCCACCCTGCTCGGCTGCCTCGCCGGCGTGCTGCTCGCCCTCGACGGCCTGCACTTCGTGCAGAGCCGCACGTCGATGCTCGACATCTTCCTCGTCTTCTTCCTCACCGCGTCGTTCGCCTGCCTGGTCATCGACCGCGACGACGTACGCCGGCGGCTCTCGGACGCCGACGGCGACGAGCTGCTCGGCGCCGGGCCGCGGCTCGCCCGGCGGCGCTGGTTGCTCCTCGCCGGCGTGAGCATGGGTCTGGCGATCGCGACCAAGTGGAGCGCGCTGTTCTACCTCCCGATCCTGCTCCTGCTGCCGTTCGTGTGGGAGGTCGGCGCCCGGCGTACGGCCGGGATCGTGACCCCGTGGCGGGCCACCGCGCGGCGCTCGCTCGTGCGGTTGCTGGTGTTCTTCGTTGTGCTGCCGGCCGTGCTCTACGTCTTGTCGTGGACCGGCTGGTTCCTCTCGGACAACGGCTACGACCGCAACTGGGCGACGGCGGAGAACGCCACCTACGGGTTCCTGCCCGAGGGGCTGCGATCCTGGTGGCACTACCACGTCGAGATGTATGGCTTCCACAGCAACCTGGAGAGCAAGCACCCCTACCAGTCGCACCCGCTCGGCTGGCTGTTCCTCGCGCGCCCCGTCTCCTACTACTACCCGGGCACGCTGGCAGCGGGGCAGTTCGGCTGCCAGGCGGAGAGCTGCGCCCGTGAGGTCCTCGCGATCGGCACCCCGGCGATCTGGTGGGCGACGGTGCCGATGCTGCTGGGTTGCCTGTGGCTGTGGGTGTCGCGCCGGGACTGGCGGGGTCTGGCCGTCGTGGCGATGGTGGCCACGGCGATCCTGCCGTGGATCCCGAGCGATCTGAACAACCGCACGATGTTCTTGTTCTACGCGCTCCCGGCGGTGCCCTTCATGTGCCTGGGCCTCGCGCTGTGCGCCGGCTGGATCCTCGGCGGACCGGGGGCGACGAAGCGGCGGCGGCGGATCGGCGCTGCAGTGGTCGGCAGCTACGTCGCGGTGGTCGTCGTCAACTTCGCCTACCTCTACCCGGTGATCGCCGCCCAGACGCTGCCGTTCGCTGACTGGAAGTCGCACATGTGGTTCAGCAGCTGGATCTAGCTCACGCAGCGTGTGGGCCGGGCGGGTGGCAGCGGCATAGTGCCCTCCGCCTTGAGGTCAATACAAGGCAACGTTGCGGCACCTCTCAGCGGTGAGGCCAATGAGGGCCGGCCAAGATCTTCGCGGTTCCGTGGGGGTCCTGACCCCCACAACTCCCGAAGATCTTGCTGGTGACGGCTGTGCCTCCGCGGAGTCACTGACAGCGAAGAAGGCCGGTTTTTGATGGCGTGCTGCCGCTCATGTGGACAAGTTGTTTCCGCGGAGACAGGTTGTCCACAGAGCGGGCAGGCCAGGACGCCACCGCTGGCTGTCCAGCCTCTGGTTTCGGGTGGAGCTGAGGGGATTCGAACCCCTGACCCC